>CAMAUY010000121.1 GCA_945861565.1 Akkermansia muciniphila | reverse complement strand
CTCCAGGGTGGGCTAACCTTCAGCGGATGAGCCCGCCAAAAACTCCTCCAATCGGTCCTCGACCCGACCCCGCTTTTCGCTCCTTTTCAGGGAATTGAACTTCCACATCTTCTCAACCAATTTTGCCGGTTTTACTGAGGTCTGATCCTGGGGAACCGGGTCGACATCGCCCGGGTGCGCCGCGGCAATCTGATAGAAGCCCGCCTCGCCCGGCAGTGGCTGCCAGACGATCGAAAAGTTTCCGTTTGCATCCGTCAATCCGGAGAGGATCCGTCGGGTGCTGCTCACTTGTAGGTGAACATTGACCAGTACGAACGGCACCGGCGCATGATCCGCCGGGCGGAAAGCGCGACCCGCCAGTGGCACCGGGGTGCCGGCGGGCGCATTCTCGAGCAGAGTGGCTACCTGAGCCTGGAATGCAGCCGTGACGTGCAGCGGTGCGATCGCAACGGTCGTGTTGTTGTCTTCTAAGACTTCGGTGACGGCGTGGCCTGCATCGGCTGTCACGATCACCCAATAGTCTCCCGCTGCCTGAGGCAGCCGGACCGAGAAGGACTGGCCGAATTGGCCGCCACTCGGAAGCCCTCCGTTGAACGTGTATTCGCCCACCAGCAGGTCATCACCCGGTATAGGATCGCGCGATAGGTATATCCGCTGCACGAGGGTGTTCGACGGCATGGCGCCGGGGCCTTGGTTGCGCAGGGTATAGCCGAGATTCACGAATGTCTCCGTGTCGGCGAGGCTCGGGGAATTGATCGAGGAAAGCACCAGATCGGGCAGATCGAGGTCGCTGACTACGAGTTGGGCAACGCCGGGGTTGAAGCCTGCGGCACTCGCGGTCACGGTCAGCGCCTGATTGCCGTCCTCCGCAGCGGCATCGAGTGACGTCAGCGGGAAAGTCGCGAATGCAACCCCGGCGGGCAGGTTGATCGAAAGTGGTACGGCGATCTTTGCAGGATGGCTGGAGGTCAGTGTGACAACGAGGCCACTGTTGGTCCCGGTGTTGCGTGTCACCGTCCCGATGGCGGCTGGATTCAACCCCTCGGCCACGAGACTGCGGTCTACCGTGAGCCGCAACGTTGGGCCGTCGTCGTCGTTAACGGTCAGGCTGGCGGAGCCGCCTGCGCCGAGACGGACTCCGGTCCCGCTGGCGAGGATCGAGGTTCGGATTGGCACGAGTCTTGGACCGTCCAGCAGCGAGTTGTCCCGTGCGCCAACGTGGAAGGTCGCCGTCGCGGTCCCTCCCGGGATGGTGATTCGGGGCGGCACGGAGACGGTGCCGGGATCGTTGCTTTCGAGCTTCAACTCCACCGGATGGAGGGTCACTGGATCGCGGGTGACCGTGGCCAGAACCGCTTGGGGTCCGGCGCTTTCGCTTATAGCATTCGCAGAAAGCTCGAGCGTAACGACCGGCAGATCGTCGTCGAAAACCGTTAGATCGGCACTCGCGCTGGCATAAGTCGGAGACGTGGCGGTGATCGTGTAACGGTTCGGACTTTCGATCCGCGTGTCATCGACCGCAATCAGCGCGAACGTCACGGAAGATTGCCCGGCGGCGAAATTGACCGAAACCGGTGCCATCAATTGTCCCGGGTTCGAACTGACGAGGGTCACCGTCGCGGCGGCGTCCCTTCCCGCATCGCGCATCAGCGTCGCCGGCAAGGTGAGCCCTTCTTGGACACTGCTGGTGGACAATTGCAATGACAGCCGGGGTTGATCCGAATCGAGCACGGTCGCTGTCAGCGTGGCGGTGGTGAACCCGTTCGCTCCCGCCGTGATCTCGGCCAACCGTGACCCCGTCACCACGCCGTCCGCGACGCTCCGCACCGGGAACGTAACCGACGCCTGGCCGGCCGGAATGACCACCGGGTTTGTGACAGTGACGGCCGTCGGTTTGTCGCTCAACACGGTAACGGTCAACGGTTGGGAGCGGTCGCCGTTTCGCGTGACGCTAATCAATGCCGGTTGCGTCGCATCCTCACGGATCACGAGCGTTGCGGGCTGCAGCGTGAGCACGGGTGGAATCGTCGTCGCGGCCGTTGCCACACCTAGGTTGTTCGACTCGTCTTCCTCGAAAACGTCGTCACGGCTGTCCGCCGCCACGGAAAGCCAACGCGGGCCGATCGGGCTGAAAACCGGCAGAGCGATCGACTGCGTGCGAACCAATCCGCTGCCGGCTCCAAGACTATTCGTAACGCGGAAACTGCCCAGCTCGATTCCTCCAGATCCCAGGGCGTTGTCGGCCAACCGGATCGTTTCCGTCCAGGAACCCGCAAACGGGAGACCGCCCCGGTTGGTCACAGTCCAAACCAAGGAAAGGATCTGGCCCGGCGACGCAATCGGCGGGGCAATGACCGTTGCCACGGCGAGATCGGGGAGCGGAGGTAATGCGAGAGCCACGGGGGCGGCACCGAGATTGTTGGCCTCCGCGGACTCGCCCACGGTATTGCCGGTATCGGCGGCGACCAGCAGGAAATAATTTCCAGGTATGAATGACGCAGAGAGGGGAAGGACGATCTCGATCTGATTGCTGATGGAGGAACCGTTGGCGAACGGCACCGCGGTAGCGCTCCGGTTGGCCAGCAATGTCGCACCGGCCAGACTGTTGGATTGTGTGGCCAGATAAACACTGTCTTGCCACGCCGCGAACGCCGAGCCTGAGCCGGAGTTGAGGGTGACCCATGACACCGTGATGGGTTGTCCAAAATTCGCTGCTGCCAGAGGACTGCCGCTCAGGGTTCGCAGCGTTACGGCACGGACCCGTAGATCGGGCGATCGCACCTGAATCCTACCGGCAGAGACGGTGTTGTTGTTGCTTTCGTTCGATTCCTCGACCACCTGGTTACCGGTATCGGTCCGGAGGACGACATGAAACAAGCCGTCGAGGCCGGCCGGCAGGATGACCGATTGCGTCCGGATCACAGACTGACCGGACCCAAGGCTGGTGGTCGCGGCGAGGTTCGCGATGACGATGAATGGCGTGCCGGAAGCATTGGTCGAGAGCGCGACGGTTTCGGTCCACGGTGCCAGTGCAGTCTGGCTGCCTTGGTTGAGTGAACGCCAGGTCAGCGGGACGGGCTCCCCGGCAAGCGCGTCCGCCGGATGGACGATATCGGTGACGATCAGGTCGGCGACGGGCCGCACGGTCAGTGTCGCGAGGCGGCTGGTGACCGAGCCAGCGGAATTCGTGACCACGACGTGGTAGCGGCCCGATTGGTTGGTCTGCGCGTTCGGCAACGTGAGGGTGAAGGCGTTGGCGTCGGGAATTCCGTTGCTGTTGAAAAACCATTGATAATGCAGGGGGCGCGTGCCGTTCGCTGTCGCTTGGAAATTCGCGGTTTGTCCGTTGATGATTGTTTGATCGACCGGCTCGACGGCGAGGGTCGGTCGTTTGACCAGGTTGTTGGTGGCGGCGACGGCGACAAGATCTAGGCCCGCGACGACGTAGGTAGCGAGGAAGGAGCGATTGGTTAAGATCTTCAGCCCTTCGAAGGCCGAGAACTCACCCACTCGTGAGGTCCACGTAACGACTCGGAAGCTGTTGCTCACCGCGGGTTCGTAGTCGTTGAAAAGCCGGACCGCGAGGGTGCCGCCCAAGGTCGCCGGACCTTTCACGGCGAACTGGTCATAGCCCGTACCGACATCCGGTCCCCCGAGTTCGATCTCGAGTCGACCGGATGGACCTTGACGATAACTTCCGATGAAATTCAACACTCCGGGGGACGCTCCGGGCTGCACGGTGCCAAGGTTTTCGAAGGCATTCCCGCTCACATCGAGCGTGCCGATGCCCGTGATCCGTCCGTCGGAATCATTGATGAATGCCGTGCTGGACACGGTGACGCTGGCCCCATTGATCTCGAAGAGTCCTTGGTTCGTGAAGCTCCCTTGTCCGCCGATCGAGCTGCCCCCGCTGACTCCCGCGTTGGCCCGGAGCACGGCGTTCGTTGCATTGATCAAGACGCCTTCGGAACCGAGCTGAAGCTGACTGACGTAGCCTTGGTTGCCGGTGTTCTGGAGGAGGATTGTGCCGCGGTTGACGGTCGAATTGGTGATTGCCAGAAAGGCATGGCCCGAGTCGGCGCCATTGCGACCTTCGATCCAGAGGGTAACGGCAGGCGAGGCATTGCCTGCGAGAATGCCGGACTGGCCCACCACGCGCAGGACCGAAGGTTCGGTCACGGTGTCGGCGACGTTGATGAATTCATTATATGCCCGAACCATCCCTTCCAGCCGGCCCCCTCGGAAGTCGAACGAACCGGACTCGAAAACTACCTCCCCCTCGCCCCGAACGACCCCCTGATGCTGTGTGAATCGGGTCGGGATTTTCAGCGAAAAATCGATTCCGGCAACCACCGTTCCGGAATTCTCCACTCGCCCCTGGCCGGTGATCGAGCTGGCTCCACTCGTTCCCGCGTTGGCCCGGAGCACGGCGTTGGGTGCATTGATCAAGACGCCTTCAGAACTGAGCTGAAGCTGACTAACGTAACCTTGGCTGCCGGTGTTCTCGAGGAGGATTGTGCCGCGGTTGACGGTCGTATTGGTGATGGCGAGAAAGGCATGCCCAGAGTCGCCGGAATTGCGACCTTCGATCCAGAGGGTAACGGCAGGCGAGGCATTGCCTGCGAGAATGCCCGACTGGCCCACCACGCGCAGGACCGAAGGTTCGGTCACGGTGTCGGCGACGTTGATCCATTCATTGAACGCCCGCACCTGCCCTTCCAGCCGGCCCCCTTGGAAGTCGAACGAACCGGACTGGAATAGTACCTCGCCCTCGCCCCGGACGACGCCGCCGAGCTGTCTGAACTCGGTCGGGATGCTGAGCGAAAAATTGGTTCCGGCAACCACCGTTCCGGAATTCTCCACTCGCCCCTGGCCGGTGATCGAGCTGGCTCCACTCGTTCCCGTGTTGGCCCGGAGCACGGCGTTGGGTGCATTGATCAAGACGCCTCCAGAACTGAGCTGAAGCTGACTGACGTAACCTTGGCTGCCGGTGTTCTCGAGGAGGATCGTGCCGCGGTTGACGGTCGTATTGGTGATGGCGAGAAAGGCATGCCCAGAGTCGCGGGAATTGCGACCTTCGATCCAGAGCGTAACGGCAGGCGAGGCATTGCCTGCGAGGATGCCGGACTGACCCACCACGCGGAGGACCGAAGAGTCGGTCACGGTATCGGCGACGTTGATGAATTCATTGAACGCCCGCACCAGCCCTTCCAGCCGGCCTCCTTGGAAGTTGAACGAACCGTTCTGGAAAACGGCCTCCCCGTCGCACTGCACCACGCCGCCGCGTTGGCGGAATTCACCGGAAACCCGCAACGTCGCGTTGGTCTCCACCAGGATCTTTCCCCAATTCTCGATGATCCCAGAACCCGAGAGGGTGGGCGAGCCGGTGGCGGTGTGGCTGGCGCGAATCAGACCCTTGGTGCTATTGAGCAGTCGGTGGCCGGCCGCCAAGTTACGGCCGGTATTACCGGACCAGAGGAGCACGGCACCGTCCGTAAGGGTGGTGGTGCCGCCCGCTCCCTCCAGTGTGCCGGAAGACCAGGTGAAAGTCCCCGTGACGCTTAAACTCCCCGTCACGTTTAGAGTGCCCCCTTTCAACTCAATCTGTTGCACCAACCCGGTGCCGGCCAACGTTGTCGTGCCGGCGGACAGAATCACCTGGTCGCCGGGTCCGGGAACTCCATTTGGCGTCCAACTGCCCGAGTTGGTCCAGGAGGTCCCCACGAGACCGGTCCATGTATAAGTTGTGGCAGTGACACGCCACAAGATTCCGAGGCCGGCAATAATGACTAAAAGAAAACGGATCATAACTCATCCTGCGGTTGGCGCGAGGGTTGGACTTTTGGCGGAAGCGACCACCGTGTCAACCAAAGGCGATCGCCAACCGCTGAGAGGTCCACGCAGGTTAAGTCTCGTGGCCGCGAACAACTTTACGGTGCACTCGGGCTCAGCCCGATTCCTCGTTTCGACTGCTTCGCGCGCTTTTCGCCCCTTTCATATCGGACTCTGACGCGGCGTGGATCTTGTGAGTGCGCCTATATGGAGTGCGGTGGCAAGCGAAGCGCGACACCGCTTTGGGTGAGTAATAACGCCGGGCGGCAGATCGAAAGCGCCGTCGTCGCTGGGAGCTCTGCCGGCGCACTCCAAATGGAGGGACGCGCCATCAGCTCCGAGATCTCGGCCTCTTGGGCAATGAGGCAAGCGATGTCTTTTTTAGCGACTCAGGGAATTTGTTCTGGCGGGTATGCTCGACGGTCCGTTGGACGAAGGCCTGTGCGACGGACTCAAATTGGAGCCGGTTATCGATGGCAGCCTCAAGAGAGGGGGCATGATCCTACGAAAATTGATTGCGAAGGCGTGTAATTTTGCGGTATGCAATACCCAACAGCGTGTTCCCCCCCTCCGAGCGGAGGGAGAGGGTGGCCGCAGGCCGGGAGAGGGGGTGCTCTTGTTCAACGTCCCAATTCATTGCCAATTATTCGAGAACCTCCCAGCTCGGAGGCGTTTCACTCGGCTGGGTGGCCGAGCCGTCGCCGGGTGGCTCCGTTGTGCCGCAATTGTCCTGCTCGGGTCCGTATTCTTGAGCGCGGCACCGCCTTCGACGTCAACAATCGCGTGGCGCCATTCAACCCCGATGCCGGAGCCGCGGGATGGATATGCGGCTGGTGTGATCGACGGGCAGCTCCTCCTGATCGGCGGGGCCTATTGGGAGGGTGCTAAGAAGAATTGGACCCAAAAAATCTTCTGCGCGACGACCCACGCATTTAATCCTCTCACGGAGAGTTGGGAGAAACTCCCCGACGCGCCGGTCACGCTGGGCTATCCGGCAAGCGCGTCCTTGGGCCATGACGTGCTTGTGTTTAGCGGACTGCAGAATGGGAAGCCAAGCAGGGATGTCTATGCGCTCCGAAAAGTCGGCGGAAAATTTATCTGGCGGATTTATAGCCAACTGCCGGAACCCAGGGTTTTCGCGAGTGCGGTCACAATTGGCCAGACTCTCTTCGTGGTTGGAGGTACGCGTGACTTCGAGCCCTTTGACGCGAAGGGCACGTGCTGTACCACCCAGACGGCGAGGAACACCCTTTGGGCGCTGGATACGACGGAAGCGGCGCCAAAGTGGAAACAGCGAGCCGGTTATCCCGGTCCGCTTCGCTGGCTACACTCGGCGGCAACGGATGGTATATCGCTCTACCTGTTTGGAGGTATTTATCAGGAATCGACGAATGCCCCGGTTCGGAAGATCAACGATGTTCTGCGATATGACGTCGTGACGGACCGATGGTCCCGCGTAGCGGATCTGCCCGAAACGATGCAGGCGGCCGCCGCCTGCAGTGTGCAGGGGAAGGTTCTTTTGGTGAGTGCTGCAACGGACGTCCTGATGTTCGATCCAAAGACCGCGGGCTTTTCGCCACTCAACCCGCTGATTCAAAAAGCGTCGATCCCGTACATCGCATGGATCGATCCGTTCCTGGTCGGAGCCGGCGGTGAAAACGAAATCGAGGGGCCGCGTCGCCGCTCCGAATGGACGTTCATTGGTCGATTAAACAAAACCCCTCCTGTTCGTCCAACGGAACGAAAATAAGGAGCGGCGACGAGACTTGGAGATTGGAGTGTGAGCCTCGAGCAATGCGGCGGCGGGCGGTTGCTTCAACTTCGACGCGAGCGAGTTGGCTCAAGGGACTGTTTCTTTTGGTGGTGATGGATTTCTTGCGATCCAGAGGTTGAAGAAATGGAGAATGGCCGGAAGGACGGTCAGGGAGGCCAGCATGCACGTGCCGGTGCCGATCGCCATCACAGCTCCGAGGCTCGAAATGCCTTGATGCTTCGCTACCAAGAGGCTGCCGAAACCCGCAATCGTATTGAGCGCCGAGACGAGGACGGCTTTACCGGTGCTCGTCGCCAGGATGCTTGGATCGGGCTGCTCAGCAAATCGGTTCAGGATATGAATGCTGTTGGTGACTCCGATGCCAATCACCAAGGTCAAGGACATGATATTCACCGGGTTGAATGATATATCGAGCAGCGTCATCAACCCGAGCATCCAGATGAAGCCCAGGACGACCGGCACGAAAGCCAGGAGCATCGAGCTAATGCGCCGGAAATGGAGTAAAACCATGAGGGCAATGACACCGGTGGCGTAGGCTCCGGCCTTTTGAAAACTCTCTTTAACCAAGGCGGTGTATTCATAAATCTGCACGGGAGAGCCTGTCACGTCGGGGGCGACCGTCCGCAGTTCCTCGACAAAATCCTTCTGGACCGAGCGCTGCCACACATCCCCACGCGGGAAGATTTCGAGCAAGTACTTCCCCGAACGACTGATGAAGCGTTCGCGAAGAAATCGTGGTATGTCCTGTCGAGTCAAGGGTCCGCTCGTGTCCTGCTCTCGGATCAGCGCCAGCGTTTCGCGAAGATCTTTGAACAGTCCCCGTTGTAATGCCGTGAGCCGGACCGTAGCGCGATCAGGGTTCTGGTCCATTGCCTGTTGCAGGGTATTGGCCGCGCCGCTCAGCGCGGTCATTTCCGCCGCTAGTTTTTCCTGACCTGGTTCGGTCCCGATTTTAGCCGCCACAAAACCGAGCGCTTGCCGGAGCGAGCGGAGGGTGCGCCCCAACTGAACCGCGTCCACCGAGTTCGTTTCCGAGGGGGGAATCTGGATGTTGGCAATCTCCGTTTTGATCTCCCGCAGCCGGGTGATCTTGTGCTCCTGATTTTCGGTCAAAAAAGTCACCATGGAGTTCACGCTTGCCACCGTGGGCAGTGCTTTGATGCGCTGCTCCAGCTGGACGGCCTCCGGAAGAGAATCTGCAATGACCACGGCGGAAAGCAGCGATTGAGATCCCGACCGCATTAGTTTTTCCCCGAGTCGGATCGCCTCGAGTCCCTCCGTTTGCAAGTGCAAGAGATTATAGTCAAATTTGACCCGTGGAATTTGGATCAGCGCAACGAGAGTGACGAGGGTGCTGCAGAGAATTACGAGCCCGGGACGATTCAACCAAATTCGTTCGAGCGCGGCTCGGCGGCAGTAGCGTCGTGGCGCGAGCGCATCCGGCACCCCTTTTGTCCCGTGCACCAACATCAGCGGCAAGAGGGTCATCATTGGGACGATGCAGACCAGAAGACCGACGCCGGAGATCAGTCCCATTTCGCGCACGCCTTTAAACCCGGTGAACAGCATGGCCAGGAAAGCACCCGCGGTCGTAAATCCGCTCGTGAAAATTCCGGTACCGGCAAACACCAATGCTTTGCGGATGGCCGCCGCTTGATTTTTTCCCAAACGCAACTCTTCTTCATACCGGGAAATCAAATGCACCCCAAAATCGATCGCGAGGCCAATGAGGATTGGCACCAGGGTAATGCTGAGAATGTTGAGACGCCCGATCGTCAGCGTCGCAAATCCCAGGGTGTAGGCGATCCCGACCAGAAGACAAGCCGTGGCCATGATCGGGCGCCGGAGTTCACGGTAGCCGCAGACGAAAATCGTCGATACGAGGAAGAGTGATACCAGCGCCGCGCGCCTCACGTCCTGCTCGGCCTGCCGCGTCTCGTCATAGTTCAGCACCGGTTCACCGGTGATTCCCGCATTAACCCCGGGCACTTCGGCTTGCGTTGCGCGCACCAATTCCCGCAAACGGTGCACGGCCTGTGGTTCAACGGCTTCGCTCGCGGCGTTTGCAAGCACGGCGTAGATCTGGTTGCTGGCCAGTGTGAGGTAAGGGCTATTGCGTCCTCCAAAGAAGGCCGCGACTCCAGGCGCGGGTGTCACCCCCGTTCCCGTAATACTCCTGGAGGATTCCTCCACCAGACGCCGAAACACGGGTAGAGTGCCCGCCAGCAGGAGCCGCTGCGTGCTGGTGAGCGTCCCGGCCCCTCGCAGTTGGCGAAGGACTAGCTCGAAGAGCGAGTTCAGGCCCCAAACCTGCGAGAACGATTGGATCACGGGAGCGTTCTCAACGAGAGTACGCGATAAATCGTCCAATGTTTCTTCCGGCAATGCGAGGAGTGCCTTGGGCCCCATCAATTTCAAATCGCCCTTGTAGTAAACGTCGCGGTACAGGTGCGGCTCGCTCTGCAGTCGGGACGCCAGACGCTCGACAAATTGCCGGTTCTTGCCCTGATTCTCACTTTCCACGATCGCCACCAAGTTGTCTTGAAACTTGAATTCCTCTTTCAACAGCCGACGAGACTTCTGGTGTTTCTCGTGCGTCGACAGAAGATCGCTGCGGTTGGTGCTGAACCGGAGTGAGGTAACCGTATATCCCACACATAGGGCGAGCAGCAGAACTTGGGGAAAAACGAACCAAAGAGGATGTGCCAGGAGGCGATCTGCCAGCTTATGCAACAGCCGTCCGGCCAGTTGTTCGTGTAACGGGCGCATCGAAACCTTCGCGTCTACGCAAGCTTCTCAAGTGTAACCATGAGTCGACATACGCTCGTTGCGCTCGTCTCGGTTGTCCAGCCGAACCCGGTGGCTCGGGGTTGAACCGGTGCATCCCGAAGTTGTTGGTAGAGGTTGTCGCGCTGCGACAACCCCGCCCGCGTTCAGCGGGCCGACAGGGCCGCTGCGCGGTTCGTGCCGCGCCTGAACGGCGCGGGGACGCCGCAGCGCGGCGTTCGCTCCCTTCTCCAAAAACTTCGGGATGCACGGGGGTTGAACCATAGATGGACACCGATTCGCGCAGATTGAACAGGTGACGCTCATCGGGCACTAAACCTATTCGTCGCCAGAATCGGATCGGCGTTTAGTCTTTACAAGCAATCGTCAGGAAGGAAAGTGGTCGGCATGCCCCCAGAATGTGAACAGGCGGTGAGCCGCAGCCCCGTCTCGACGTTGACCGACACTCGCATAGGGAAACGAGCGCCCGACGCGGGTTTTACGTTAATCGAATTGCTGGTGGTTATTGCGATCATCGCGATTCTCGCGGGGATGCTGCTGCCGGCCTTGGGGCGCGCCAAAACCAAAGCCCGAGGCATTCAGTGCACCAGCAACCTGAAACAGATCGGCCTCGCCAATTTCATGTACGCGAACGACTACGGCAAAACCCTCCCCTATAGCATCGCCGGAAATCTATGGATGCAGACGTTGGTAAATAATTATGCCCAGACGGACAAGGTTCGAATCTGCCCGGCGGCGCCGTACAAGAAGCAGATCCCCCGCGGCACCGCCACGACGGCGTGGGTGTGGGGCGGCGATATTAATCCGGCGACCAAAGAGCCCCGCTGGACCGGGAGCTATGCGCTCAATGGCTGGATGTATCAGGGGGATTGGACCGTCCAAGATAATCGCCCCAGTGTCGCCAATGCCTTTCGCAGTGAATCAGACATTGTGTCGACGGCACAAACGCCGGTGTTTTGTGACGGCATGTGGGTCGACGCATGGCCCAAGGAAACCGATAAGCCCGCCCAGAACCTGCTGGAAGGTGCTACCACCCTCGGAAGTCTTTCCTGCCTGACCATCGCCCGTCATGGCTCCGGGCCATGGGGCGTTCCCAAATCGATACCGGCCGGCTCCCGGTTGCCGGCCTCGATCAATATTTCCTTCGCGGATGGCCATGTGACGGTCGTTCCCCTCGAACAGCTGTGGGGGCTGACCTGGCATAAGAACTGGCAGGCTCCCGCGCAGCGACCTTGATCAGGGCGGCCTCGCTCGCCTGAGGCGAAGTCGCCCTCGGTCCGGAGGTCACGACTTGATATCGCGCATCTGAAAGGCTGCCGCGCCGACGGCAAAGAAGGTGAGATTGAAGCCCACGAGCAGGCTGAGCGATTCGGCCATGCGCGTCCTGGGGGGCGATTGGAGAAACATCCACTGCCAGAGGTTCAGGTGGTGCGTGATGAACCACGCCTTGTAATCGACGAACCACGGAATGTTCATGAGGATTGCGTTCACGAACATGACCGATAACGCGACGATGGTCGCCGCGGCCGGTTTCATGTTGAAACACGAGAAGAGGAATGCGAGGCCCATGATCGTAATGGCCTTCGTCGCGAGGAGCGCGTGCGCTGCAACGTACCGCCAGGCTCCCTCCGCGGTGCCGAATACGGCGAAGCCGCCGGCCGGACCACTCTCCAGTTGGATCGCGAAAAGTCCTCCTTGGGGAAACCAGATCGAGGCGAAAAGCCAGCCGAACAAGCCCAGCATCAGCGAGAGCGAAATCCCGAACAACGCGCCGGCCAGCCATTTCAGCGTGAGCAGGCGCAGGCGCGAGATCGGCCGCGCAAGGATCATCCGGAGCGTGCCGTCCTCGGCCTCCTTCGCGACGAGATCACCGCCAACCAGCGCAACGTAGAGCGGGAGAAGCAGGAACGCGACGGGGATCACCACCTGCGTGGCGATGGTTGTGGCGGTCAGAAACGCCTCAGCCGGATAGCCGCCGCCTTCGAGCGCGCGGCGGATCGCACCGGTCGCCTTTGTGAAGCGGAACATAAGAATTACGGCATTCTGCGCGAGCAAGAACGCGCCGAAACCGATATAGGTTCGCTTCTTGCCGAAGAGCTTCCAGAGTTCGTGTTTGAGTTGGAGAAGAAACACGGGTGTCGGTGGTTAACGCGTGACGGGTGTTGGGTCCGTTTGCGCGGCATTTTTCACGAGAGACAGATAAAAGTTCTCGAGTGTTTCCTCTTCGCGATGAATCGCGTGAACGGGGAAGCCGAGTTCGACCATGCGCTTCACGACCGTGCTCGGGGAGATCCCTTCGGCAAGCGTGAGAAACTCGCCGCCTTCGTGCCCGGTAATCAGTCCGTCTCGATGCAGGGCGGTGCCGGCGCTTGGAAAATCATCGGTCAGAAGCCGGACGCGGTTGCGCGTTCGAGTGGCATCGGCGAGCGAGCCGTCGAACACCTTCCGGGCCTGATGCAGCACGGTGATCCGGCTGCAAAGCTGTTGTACTTCGCTGAGGAGGTGCGATGAGAGAAGAATCGTGAGTCCGAGTTCGGCGTGGAGCCGGCGGATTGTTTCGCGCATCTCGTGGATGCCCTCGGGATCGAGTCCGTTCGTGGGTTCGTCGAGGATCAGCAGTTCGGGCGCGGGCAGGAGCGCCTGAGCGAGCGCAAGCCGGGCCCTCATCCCATGAGAATAGGTGCGGACGGGGGACTGATCGCGGCCAGTCAAGCCGACCCATGCGACGACCTCGCGGATGCGTTCTGGTGCGACCGGCCCGGTGTAGCCGGCCAGAATCTCCAGGTTCCGCCAACCGGTCAGGTAATCGTAGAAGACAGGTGTTTCGAAGATAGCGCCCACTCGTGCGAGCGCCCGGGACCGGTTCGAAAATACGTCATGGCCACACACTCGAGCCTCCCCCGAGGTGGGCCAAACTTGCCCGAGGAGCATTCCGATGGTGGTGCTCTTGCCCGCACCATTGTGGCCGAGCAGCCCGAACACGACGCCGCGCGGGACACGCAGGTCAAAACCGTCCACCGCGACGCGCTGACCGAAGACCTTGCGAAGTGCCTGGAGTTGGATCATCGCGCGCTGGGCTCCGTCTCCAGGGTGAAAAAGGTCTTCACCGCGCCGTCGGCGTACAGGTGGTTCTTGCCTTTCCCTTTGCCGCGCGCGGCGTGGAACTCGGCCTTGTCACTGAACAGGGCAATGCCGTTCTCCTTCAAGGGCAGGCCCATCACCCGGGCGGCATCGGCACGCTGGCCGTTGAGCAGGAAGTTCCAGAAGTAGCTCGACCCGGTGTCCTCGAAAAACCGCTGCCGATCCGAGGGACAACGCAGCACGTTCGGACTGCCCAACTGGCGTCCAATGATCTGGTCGACGGAGTTGCGGATGATCCCGTTGGTACCCTTGACGCGATTCAACATCACCGGAAAGCGGTTACCGTTGTCATCCAGGTACAGTCGTAGCACCAGGCCGACCTGCTTGAGATTCGACAAACACGCCGTGGCCCGCGCGCGTTCGGTCGCCTTGCCGGTCACGGGCAACAACAGCCCGGCAAGCACCGCGATGATCGCGATGACCACGAGGAGTTCGATCAGCGTGAAGGCACTCGGACCCAACCGATGCAGTGGCGGATTCATTCGTTGCGCAGGGGCCGGCCGCTGCGGAAAAGCCGGCCAGATTCCATGCTCCGCTGCATCTCTTCGAGAACGGGCTGCAGCTCGGCCTTGGTCTCCGCCGAGCCTTGGTCGAGGAACGTCTTCACGCCGAGCTTCACCATCTTATCGCGCAGTTCGGGACTGAGTTCGGGGGACGGACTCGTGCCGTCGTCGCCCGGTGGTTGTGCCTCGCGCAAGCGGCGGAGCGAGTCCTCAATCGTCTTGCGTCGCTTGTCTTCCGGCATCTTCTCGAAGGCGAGGAGCATCTGGTTGAAGCCGGCGGGCACGGTGAGTTCGAGGAATTCGCCCTTCTCTGCTTCGTCCATATGGCGGAACCAGCCGGTGAATTCCTGGTTGAGGCGCGCGGTGCGGCGGTCCTCGGGCGACAACGCGTTGAGCATCGCCGCCAGCCTGCGCAGGGCTTGACGGCGCGCATCCGGCGACAGCTTGGCGAAGTCCACGGCGCGGAGGTAGGCGCGGACTTTCTCGGGTGTGATCTGGAGATGTCGCGCAATCACGAAGCCGCCGAGTGCGAGCGCCCACGCAAGCGCCAAGGCGGCCAGGGCGATGATCAGCGGGCGGCGGCGAGGCGACATTGGGAACAAATCCAGGGTAACTTGCCATGCGATTCGACCAACTCAAGCAGTTTCTCGTCGAGCGCCGCGGCACGGCCCCCGTTGAACCAGTCGCCGCTCAACTTGGAATCACGGTTCCGGCCCTCCGTTCGATCCTGCACCGACTTCGCGAAACTTACCGGAGAATATTCATCCAAGAGATCAGTCAAACGGTGGCGTCGGCCGACGAGGTCGAAGGTGAAATCCGCCACATGCTCGCCATCTTGAATGACGAATGAAGGTTTCCTGCATCAATCGGGCGGGTTTCGTGTTGTAACCCCTTTATTTAAAAATTAAATGCGTTTGGGCTGATCGTTTCTCCGGGCGGACGACGCATGTATCAGCAACGGGACATTTCAACTGGCGCACAACGCTCCGAGAAGTGATCCGAAACAAATGCCTGCTATCAATCAGAATCCGTTGGGGAGTGAACGCACATTACAAACAACCAAAACATTATGAAATGCAACCTACTCGCAGCCGTTTCTCTCGTTTCCCACACCAGCCAAGCCAACCCCGTCGTTACGGATCTCGGAACGCTGTATGGTGGGTACAGTCAGGCGACGGCCATCAATAACATCGATACATTCAACCCAATGCCGTACGTCGTCGGCGACTCGGATGCGAGCGCGTTCATTCACAAGTTTATCGGCGTTGCGTCGCTGCTCAACCCAGCATCGGCTACGACAGGAGGGGACAATCTCGGGGTGCTTTCGGGCGATGTTCGGAGCTCCGCTGCAGCAATCAATTCCTCCCGTGACGTGGTCGGAACATCAATGGGAGCCTATACCTATGGAACGTATAGCCGTGCCTTCGTTTACCCCGATCCAATCAACACTGCAAATCAGATGCAGGATCTCAATGCGCTCGCTTTCTCCCCAACATTTATACTTGTCGAAGCGAGTGGCATCAATAGCTCCGGCAAGATTGTTGGATCCGCTACAGATTTCACAGCCTTTAGCACGCACGCATTTCTGTTTGAACCCTGAGTGGCCTCTCGTCCAATCACCACCTTTCCAAACCACTGCCAAATAGTTTCCCGACCCATGAACCTATTCCCTGGGAGCGCTGGCATCCTGCCGGCGAGCATGCACAGAGGACGAAGATTCGCGGGCAAGATGCCCAATGCCACTCAGATTTGGTCAAGGAAGTTGGGCATTAGCGGCCGCTCGTGAGCCGGTAAACGTCGGAAATTTCTGAGGGTGGTGGCGAATGTTTCGAATTTGGCCAGGTCGCGGTTTCTTGCGCTTCGGCAGTTCACAGAGGCG
>CAMAUY010000120.1 GCA_945861565.1 Akkermansia muciniphila | reverse complement strand
CATCCAAAAGCGTTTGTTGCTCGTGCTCGGGTAGCGTAAAAGGCTCGGCCATGCCGGCAGTTAAATAAAGTCAGCGAGTTTTGTCCAGTTTTACATCGTCTTTTGTTTCACCTGCCTCCTTAAAGTCAAAATCTTGAAACTGCCCTGAGCGTTCACGCTGATCGAGCTTCTGGTGGTGATTGCGATCATCGCGATTCTCGCCGGCATGCTCCTGCCATCGCTTGCCGCTGCCAAATCCAAGGCTCAAATCATCGTTTGCTTGAACAACAATAAGCAGTTGAGCCTCGCTTGGAACATGTTTGCAACGGACAACAACGATACCCTGACGGGGAATCTGGATGGGGGTCTTGTCAGTGATCAGTCCAATTCGAACAAGACTTGGTGTCTTGGTTGGTTGGATTTCAGTGGTGATCCCGCGAATACCAAGAAGAATTTGTTGATGAATGCCCAGCTTGGCAAGTACGCCGGGTCCCCGGGAATCTATAAATGTCCCGCTGACCGTTCCCTTTCCCGAGGCAAAACCGGACTCCCCCGGGTCCGGTCCGTCTCCATGAACGGGTATCTTGGTGAGCGAGCATCCCCCTTCACTCCCGGCTACAGCCAGTTCAAGAGGCTCGGCGATATTAGCAATCCGTCCGGGGCGTGGGTCTTTGTCGAGGAACGCGAAGATGGCATCGGCGACGGCTGGTTTGCCGTCGATATGGCTTCGTACGACCCTCAGAAGGCCGCATCGCATACGATCGTCGATTTTCCTTCCAGCTATCACGTAAAGGCGTGCAACTTTAGCTTTGCGGACACGCATGCGGAAAACCGCAAATGGACCGATCCCAGAACCTCTCCGCCGCTGGAATCCGGAGTGTACCTCAAGCTCGGCCAAGACAGCCCAAACAATAGGGACGTCGACTGGCTCCAGCAGCGCACGTCTCACAAGAACGCCGGTGCCACGCGCATTTGGTAGTGGGAAAGCGGATTTCGGATTCCAGATATCCCTGCGTGAAGGGTGGTTCGATGGAAGGCGGTCCACCTTTTTATTATGGTGACCGCCTTGGCACGAGTCGATGGCGACATCACCCGTGACCGGCCAATACGGTGACATTCATCCAATGTTTCGCCCCGAAAATCGCCGCCACCTCGCAGCTATCCTCGGTTTGGCGCTCGCCATCGTCCTCGGCATCCGGGCTTACGTGTCGACATTGGGCCCCGTCTTGCCGGTGCCCGTTCCCGCCGATTTCTCCCAACTCGACTCGTTGCTGAAGTCCCATCTCATGGCTTGCATTCGCCCATTGCGCGACTCGCCACGAGACTCAGGTCTCCGGGAGGAATTAGCTCTCGCCTACGCCGCCAACGGATTCTGGCCCGAAGCGCGACTGTTGTTCGATCAATTATCCACGCTGCACCCGCAGGACCCTCTTCCGCTCCTCTACTCCGGGGTTGCCATGGAGGAACTGCATGACCCGGCTGCGTCGCTGGTGCTCTACCGGCGTGTCACGGAACGGTTTCCTCAGTTCGCGCCGGGATGGTCGCGCCTCGGCACTGCCGCCCTCGAAGCGGACTCTTTCGATGTCGCGAATTCTGCCTTCGCGCAACTGAGGAGCCTGGCTCCGCAAGAATGGCGCGGACCGGCAGGTGCCGGGGAGTTGGAGTTGCGCCGGGGAAAACCCGCGGAGGCGATCCCTCTCCTCGAGCGAGCCGTGCAACTCAACCCCGATGCAAAAACAGCTCATCATCTCCTTGGGCGATCCTATCTGTCGATGCGCCGAACCAATGATGCCTCCCTACAATTCGCCCTGGGCCGCAACGCCGAAGGACACCCGATGCCCGACGCCTGGACCGATCGCGCGCTCGCACATATCAAGTCAAGGGCCGACGTTCTCCGATTGGCCAAAGACGCCCTCGACGAAGGAGACCCTGCCACGGCCGCTCGCTACTATGAAGAAATTCAGGTTCATCACCCAGACGAACCCGAACTGCTCAATCAACTGGCCATCGCCTACAACCGGTTGAACCAGCCCGCCCGGGCGCTAAATCTAATCGAACGGGTACTCAAGACGGATCCGCGACACGTGGCCGCGCTGATTACCGCCGCCTATGCCAACTCCGCTCTCGGACACCACAAGGAAGCTCTCGCTCTCGCCGATGCCGCCGTCCAGATCGCGCCAGATCTCGCCCTGGCTCACCTGGCTCGCGCCAATGCCTTCCTCGGACAAAACCATGATCTGGAGGCGGTCGCCGCCCTCGAGTCGGCCCATCGTGCTGATCCCAGCAATGCCCAGCTCCTCGTTGAATTGGGCACCATACTTTGGAGAAACCTTGATCGCCCTGACGCTGCACTGGAGCGCCTTGAGTCCGCTCGAAAACTGGATCCGGCACTGGTGACCATCTATCCGAGGATCACGGCGCTCTATTTGCAATTGGACCGAACCGCTGACGCCAATGAAACGGTTGAGATTTGGAAACTCGTTCGACCCCGGGATCCGGAAATCCCCCTCGCACTCGCCCGGATTCGTAGTTCACGAGGTTCCAAATCCCCTCAACCCAACCCCTCGCCATGAGATTAGCCCCAGGGAATTGCCTCCACCTTATCAGTACTCTGCTCGGCCTTGCTTTGGGCAGCGGGTGCCGCCCCTCTCCTCCATCCCCCAACCCAACGCCCACGAACACGGCATTTCCGACTCCTCAATCGAACGGCCCGGTATGGTTTCAAGAGTCGGCGAAATCCTCCGGGATTCAGTTCCACCATGCCTCCGGCCATCAATCCCGCCATTGGATGCCGGAAATGGAGTCGGGAGGCGTGGGACTGCTCGACTTCGATGGGGATGGCTGGCTCGACATTTTTTTCGTCAGCGGAGGCTCCCTCAACCCCGGACCGATGCCCGGCAGCGGCAACCAGCTTTATCGCAACCTTCAGAACGGCCGATTCGAAGATGTTACCGCCGCCTCCGGAATAACCAGCGGCTCGGACTACGGCATGGGCTGCGCCTGCGCCGACTTTGACGGCGACGGCTGGGTTGATATTTATGTCACCAATCTCCGCGCCAACCGGCTATGGAAAAACAACGGCAACGGAACGTTTACCGATGTCACGGAAAAAGCCGGCGTGACCTGCCCATCCTGGAGCACGAGCGCAGCATTTTTTGACGCCAACGGGGACGCCCTCCTTGATCTCGTCGTCGTCAACTATATCAAATGGACTCCCGAGACTGAACTTGCGTGCTTTTCCCGCGGCGGCCGCCCCGATTACTGCTCACCCTTGAATTATCAGGCGCCCGCCGTGACCACTCTTTACCGCAATCGTGGCAACGGCACGTTTGAAGATGTGACGAAATCGGCCGGATTGGAGCAAGCCTACGGGAATGGTCTCGGGGTGGCGGTCGGTGATTTTAACCAGGATGGTCGCCTGGACTTCTTCGTGGCGAACGATGCGATGCCGAACCAGCTTTGGCTGAATCAAGGAAATTTCCGATTCATCGACGAAGGGTTGTTGCGGGGGTGTGCTCTCAATTCGCACGGAACTGCCCGCGCAGGTATGGGCGTCGTCGCCGTGGACCTGCTCGACCGAGGGTGGATGGATCTTTTCGTGACGCACCTTGTCGGCGAAGGCAACGGGCTTTTCATCAATACGAACGGCTACTTTATCGACACCCGATCGCCACGGGGACCGACGACCGGGAGCTTGCCGCACACGGGGTTTGGGATCGCATTTGCCGACTTCGACCACGACGGTGTCCAGGATCTTTACGTCGCCAATGGCCGAGTGAAATACGGTGATCAATCGATTCTCCCAGACGATCCCTACGCCGAGCCAAACTCATTGTTGCGCGGTCTCGGGGGAGGCGAATTCGAGCGGGTAAATCCCGAGGGAGGCACGGCCACCCCCTTGGTGGCGACCAGCCGCGGATTGGCTATTGGTGATCTGGACAATGACGGCGATCTGGATGGGGTGGTGATAAACCGAGACAGTTCACCCCATCTGCTTCGCAATGAAGTGCCCAAACGGGGTCGGTCGATTCAATTCAGGTTGGTGGATCCACGAGATCACCTGGTGCCGAACGCCCGCGTCTGCGTCGAGGCTGCAGGCCGTCGACAATTTCGGCAGGCGTCTCCCAACGAGGGATATTGTTCAAGTCAAGATCCCAGAGTTCACGTCGGGTTGGGGTCCGCAGACGGGGTGGATCGCGTGACGGTACGCTGGCCTTCCGGCAGCGAGGAGGCGTTCGGGCCCTACCCGCCCGGGGGCATCGTCACTCTGCAGCAGGGATCCGGCAGACCTTCGAGTGACGTGTTCCAATACAAGTGATCCTGCCCAGTCAGCGAATCAGGAAAGCATCCTCCGGCGGGCCAGCCAAGTATTCACCTGATCCATCAGCACCGCTACAATTACCACGGCCCCGACAATGATCTGCGAATAGTTTTGGTCGATCCCCAGGATGATGATGCCGCTCGAAATCATCTGGATGATCAACGCCCCCATCAGCGCCCCAAGCGCCGTGCCTTTGCCCCCACTCAAGCTCGCTCCACCCACGACCGCGGCAGCGATCACGTTCAGTTCATAGCCCTGTCCGTCCCCGGATGTCGCTGATCCATAATACCCAAGCGAGAGCCAAGCCGCCAAACCCGCCGTGAGTCCGGAGACGAGGAAGACCTTTAGTTTGACGCCTCCGACCTCAATGCCACTGAACCGACTGGCTAGTTCATTGCCTCCCACGGCATAAATCCGCCGCCCAAACACCCTCCGCGACAACACCACGCCGCCGGTCGCTGCCACGACCACCATCAGGACCAGCGGCACCAGAGAAACCCCGCCCACCGCTAAGGGTGGTAACCCGAGGAACTGAAATCCAGGAATCCGACCGTCAGCGAGCACTGCCCGAAAGGGTGCTGGAAACACCCCCACACTCTGTCCGCGAGTCGCGATAAACGCCACGCCCCGATAAATGGCCATGGTCCCCAGGGTAATGATGAACGGATGAACGCGTAGAGCGACAATCATCAGACCGTTCAATAGCCCGCAGAGAAGCCCCGTTCCGAAACAGAGAAGAGTACCCAAAATTGCTCCCGCCACCCCTTGGGTCGCCCGCGAGCCGTCCGGACCAAACTGGTGCAATACCAGCGCCGACAAAACCGCAGCAAGCGCGTAAATGGAACCAACAGAAAGGTCAATCTGCCCGGCGATGATGACAAACGTCATGCCGACCGCCATGATCGCAATGAAACTCGTGTCCTTCGCAAGCTGAGTCAGGTTTTGCGCGTTTAGAAACTTGTTTCGTTCCTCGAATACGGGCGTTTTGGTTCCGTCCGCATCGGCAACAAACACCCGCCGACGTTCGCCGTCAGGACCCGTCTCAAAGCGGGGCAGACGGACGGAGCCACCGAGCCATGTGAGCAAACTGGCAAGAACCAGGATCACCATCAATAACCCGCCTTCCGTAAATCGACGCGGGCGCGGACGATCCGAGGATTTCGCGGCTGGAGTCGATGGAGTGGACATAAGGGATGGAGAGAAATCCGAACCGGGCATATGCAACGGGCGAAGAGCGAAGTCCATGACGAAAAGACCGATTCCAATTCCGATTCTGGCAACTCTGCCTCATTCTCCGATCATGGTTCGACTCGTCCTTTTCGACATCGATGGCACGTTAATCCGTACCGGCGGAGCGGGCACAGCCTCTTTCGGCCGGATGGCGGACCTTCTTTTCCAAAAGCCGGAAGGGATGGATCGAATTGATTTTCATGGCCGTACGGACACGTCCATCGTGCGAGAATTCTTCCGCAACGAAGGCCTTCCGGACCAGCACTGGAACATCCACCATTGCTTTGACGCTTACGTTTTTCTGCTCGATCACCGGCTTTCCATGAATGCGGGAGAAGTCCTTCCGGGGGTTCGGCAGTTTATTGCCAGCCTCCGAGTCCTGCCGGAGCCTCCGCTCATCGCTCTGTTGACCGGCAACATCCGCCTGGGAGCCGAAATCAAACTTCGGGCCCATGATCTTTGGGACGAATTCACCACCGGGGCGTTTGGAGACGACCACGAAAGCCGGAACCAGTTGGCGCGAATCGCCTGGGACCGCGGTACACAACTTCTCGGCGAACGACCCAGCCCCAACGAAATCCTGGTCATCGGGGACACACCGCTCGACATCGCCTGCGGAGGGAGTATCCAGGCCCGGACCCTGGCGGTGGCGACCGGCGGTTTTTCCGTCACCGAATTGAACTCGCATGACCCAACCTGGGCCGTACCAGATTTGACCCAGATATCGGCGACGGAGGTTTGCGCGTGAGCCAGACACACGGGATCCCCAGATCGCACCCGAACCCCACCGGCCGGAAGCGCATGGATTGGGGGCGATATCGGCAAGGGATTCCTCCTTCGGAGACCTTGCATCTTTGCCCGTCCTGGCAACACTGAGCCGACACTTCACTCCATGAGTACGCTTAACGTTGCGATTATCGGCTGCGGCGGCATCTCGCTGCAGAATCATCTTCCCGGCCTCGCCCTCTGCCGCGATACACGAGTCACCGCCGTGTGCGATTCGAATCCCGCCACGCTCGAAGCCGCCCGCCAAAAGACCGGGGCAGCCATTAGCTCGATCCGTTACGAAGACATCGTGACTCGCGATGATATTCAGGCGGTCATCATCGCAACACCCAACCTGCTCCATCCGCCGATCGCGTTGGCCGCGATCCGCCATGGAAAACATGTTCTGTGCGAGAAACCGATCGCGCTCAATGTGCGAGATGCCCGAGAAATGGCCACTGCCGCCGATCACGCCGGAGTTCGGCACATGACCGCATTCACCTACCGTTTCGTGCCCGCGATGCGCTACCTCGGGCATCTGATCCGTCAGGGGGAACTAGGCCAACCGTATCACTACCGTTCCTGCCGTCTCCAGGATTGGGGCACTCGCAACGTGGGATGGCGACAGATCAAGAAGCTCGCCGGGACGGGTGAACTCGGGGACATGTTGAGCCATCGGATCGATTTTGCACAGCATCTGATCGGTCCAATGAAACGCATCGTGGCCAACGTCAAAAACCTAACACCCCTGCGAGACGGCCACCCGAATGACACCGACGATTGGGTTGCGATCCTGGCTGAGTTTATCGACGGTGCAACCGGTGTATTGGAAAGCTCGAAACTCGCGAGCGGCCGTAACGAAAGTTGGCGTAGCCTGGACTACGTGGAACTGAATGGAAGCGAAGCCAGCTTCGAGTTCACCACCGGAAAATGGAATGAACTTCAATACGGCAAACTCGGTGGTCCCGGAATGAAACCTCTCCCCGTACCGCGCGAATTCTGGACGTGGCCCGGTTCGCCCCGCGACCCAAATGCGGGAGATCCCATGATCAGCTTCCGCTATGATCAGGCTTTCGAATTTATCGATGCCATCCGGAATGGACGCCCCTGTGTTCCCAGTTTCCACGATGGCGCGCGCACCCAGGCAGTCATGGATGCCGCCGTCCGCTCTGCGGAAACCGGAGCCTGGGTCGACCTTTGATCCGCCACGAAAATCTCCACTCCACCCACACCATGAAACGTAATGCAGTCATCACCGGTGCCGGCAGTGGCGTCGGCCGCGCCACCGCTCTCCAACTCGTCGCAGACGGTTGGAATGTCGCCCTGATCGGACGCCGCAGCGACGCCCTCGCGGAAACGATCGCCCTCGCTGGAGTGCGACGGAATCAATTGCGGGCGTATCCATGCGACATTGGTGACGCGTCAGCCGTCGCACGAATTGGCCTCGAAATATTATCCCAACTGGGAGAGATCGAAGTCCTGGTCAATGCCGCCGGCACAAATGTGCCCATCCGGGCTCTCGAAGTGCTGTCTCTCGAGGATTATCATGGCATGATGAACTCCAATCTGAACGGCGCCTACTACTGCACCCAAGCCTTCCTGCCAGGCATGCGAACCCGCGGTTCGGGAACCATTGTGAATGTGGTGTCGGAGGCGGGAAAACAAGCGTCTCCCAAGGCCGGGCCAGCTTACGTCATGTCGAAGTTCGGCATGGCTGGCTTGACGCAAAGCATCAACGCGGAAGAACGCAGTCGAGGAATCCGGGCCTGCGCCATTTTTCCGGGTGACATCGATACACCCCTGCTGGACAAGCGACCTGTCGTCCCCGATGCGACCGCACGGTCCCGCATGATGATGCCAGAGGATATCGCCGAGTGCGTCGTTCACTGTATTCGACTTCCGAGCCGAATCATCGTGGAGGAGATGATTGTACGGCCGCCATGAGGGAAAGGATAAAGGACGAAGGATGCCCATTGACCCCTGATCCCGACCTCGCATCACCGATCACTGACCCCTGATCCCTGACTACTGATTACTGATTACTGATTACTGATTACTGATCACTGACTACTGACCCCTACCCCGGCATACCAATCCCCGCCCCCCGGGAAGCCCTGGCATCGGTACTCGGCTCAATGCCGCCGCAAGACTAACCGGTGGTCCACTCGTCGTGTCTGGCCATACTCTAACCCGGGCAGATCCGTCGCCGTCGGAGATTCCGTCTGCTTAAGTAGGGAGCGAGCCAACTTTTGGAGACCGCTCCAACGCTCCCATTCCAAAGCAGGAGCATTGGCAATCTGGCGCAGCAGACTGCGCCATTCGATGATCACTCGATCAATGTCGCCGTCGCCAAGAAATTGGGTGGTGAACCGGTGTTTGCTCGCCGGATCTTCGTGAACGCTCCGGACCACGACTTCCGCCCCGCTGCCGTACTTCAAGGGAATACCGTTCTCGATATAGCCCGCAATATTCTGATTGCCATAGCGCTGATGGCAGACGACCGGAATGCGGCCAGCCCACCGATCCTCCTCGCGACAAAACCGGAATCCAGCGTCAAGATTCGCGAGGTCATAAACCAGATCCTCCAACGGGTAATGCCCCTCCTCCAACGCCGCCGCAACCGCTAATCCGTCGCCCGCGGCGAAAAAACTTACCACGCGACCTCGCAGGGTTGGCACACCCCGCGCATCCACGAGCAGCAACCGCCGCCACAGCAGCGCTGTCCCCGTCCCGGATCCAAGTTTCTTGCACTCTTCAATCCACGAGCACCGCGCACAATCCTGCGGGAACACCTCTCGTTCGCGAGGTTTCCACACGGCCACGCCATGCCGGTCGATTGGAACTCGAAGTGTTTGCTCGGCAAGACTCACCAATGCGACAGAGTGCGTTGGGTTTTCTTCAATTCGCAGCACGGGCAACCGCTGTCGCGCCATTTCCCGTTCAATAATCGGCACCACCAGCTCCCGCCAGCCCTGGGCTGTGGTTAGGCGTCCAGTCCAGTTCGTCAGCCGTCGCACCCATTTCGCCAGGTTCATGTGCCCGTCCGCCAAACGATCCGCCAGGATCATGCTCCGTCCCCAAATTTTTCCATCCGGACCTTCCGACAATACAGCAAGGCCACCCGATCCAATCTTTTCGACCGCCGCAGGAATGGTCAGGACTGGCACCAAACACTCGCCGGCTTCCAATCCCGATCGGTCGACTCCGGCCGCGGAAATTGCCGACGAAGCCAGATCCGTCGTCGTTCCAGAACCCGTGTGCCGATGAAACGCACCTGCCCGGATTGCTCCAAGCGGGACGTCATGCGTCTTGTTCCACGCCTCCCATTCACTGCGGGAATTTAGAAACTCGCGCATTCGTTTGTGAACATGCCGGGCGCGTTCCGCATCGGTCTTGAGTTCACAGGGTGCATCGGGATGTCGCAGGGATTGCTCGACACCAAGAAAAATGGGTTTGGTCGTGAAAAGCCGTTCTTGAACGCGGATCGCTTCGGCAAAAGGCTCCTTGCCCAGATCTGCGGCGGCAGCCATCAGAGATAACAAGGCGCTCCAATCCACCATTCCGTTGCGAGCTAGGTGAGCCGAACACCCGTCGCGAAGTCGGAGCTCATTGGCACCGACGAGCACGTAACCCACCTCATCGATCCCTCGTCTGCCCGCACGGCCATACATCTGCAATATTTCATCAGACCGCAGCGGGAACTCCATCCGGTCCCGTTTGTAAGTCGCCTCGGTAATCGCGACGCTGCGCAAACTGAAGTTGATGCCGGCGGCGAGACCCATGGTGGCGACAACGACACGCAACTGACCGGCCTTGGCAAGCGGTTCGATTACGCCCGCCCGTGCCGCATAGCTTAGTCCGCTGTGGTGGTAGGCCACCCGCGACTTGAGCATCTTTGCAAGGTGTTCGCCCGCGATGCGCTTTTGAGCGTCCGAAAGCACAAGCGGGGACGGACATGGAAGTTGCCGGGCGATATCTGCCGCGATTTCCTCAGCATTCGCGCGCCGCGGAGCGAACAGCAGGATCGGTCCAAGACTTTCCGCAAGGGCTTTCGCACAAAACCGTGGCCAGTAACCGCGAATTTCGGAGGGTAGATGCCCGTCGAGAGTTCCAACGACTACCTCTTCAAGTGGCACAGGACGGTGCTCGTGCCGAACCAGAACGGCCTCGCGTCCGAGGCGGTTAAACCATTGCACGATCTGGTGCGGATTCGCGACCGATCCGCTCAGGAGCAAGAGCTGAGTCCGTTCGGGTGCCAGGGCCAACGCCAACTCGTAGTTGAGGCCCCGATGCTCGTCGGCGATCATCTGGTACTCGTCCACCACCAAGAGACAGGGACCCTCGCCCTGGATCAGTCGGTTCTTCTGCGTCTCGAGCGTCGCTACGATTACCGGAGCCGAAAGATTTTCGGCAAGATCCCCAGTGGCGATGCCTACATTCCATCCTCGCGCCCGCCATTCCGCTAGCTTGTCGTTCGCCAACGCCCGTGTGGGCACGGTGTAAATAGCCTGCCCGCGAGGCCGCCCCTGATTAGACCAGAGCTCAAAAACCAACGTCTTCCCAGATCCAGTCGGGGCCTGGACTACGACGTCTTTCCCCGCCCGAAGTGCGACGACCGCCTGTTGTTGCCAAAGATCAGGAACCGCGACGCTTTGCAGCGACACGAGAGCCTCTTGCTGATCGGCAACCAACCGCACGGGTCGCACCGTAAGTCATCGATGGCCGCTGGAAAATACCAATTGCAAAATCCCCTCAACGGCCGCAGCAGCTCTTGTATTTTTTCCCACTCCCGCAAGGACAGGCGTCGTTTCGGCCCACGCGCGGCGTCGCACGGATGGGACGAGCCTTCTGGAGAACTTCGTTGGCCTCGGTCACCAGTTTGCTTCCGCCGTCGGCCGGTGCCGGCAACGGATCGGCACCACTCGTGTCCCCGCCAAAAGCGGTCACCGACTGATGCACGGTCAGCTTCGGGAGGTTGGTGAGAAACTGCTCAAATGCCATCAAACTTGACGCGCTTCGGAAGATGTTATGACAGATCTCGGTCTTTATGTTGACCATGAGTTCGTCAAACAACTTAAATCCTTCGGCCTTGTATTCAATGAGTGGATCGCGCTGCCCGTAAGCACGCAGTCCGATCGAACTGCGGAGGGAATCCATCGTGTACAGATGCTCCTGCCAGAGGTGGTCGACGGCACTGAGCATCGTATACCGCTCCAAGCTCGTGAGGGCATCCGGCTTCTCAAAACTGGATTTCAGCTCGTAGGCATCGCGGACGGAATTGCTGATATGCTTGAACAGGGCGAACTGCATCTCACCCAGTCCATCAAAAAGAGATCCAGCTACCGGTGCCTCTTTCCCGGTCCGGGCAGCCTGGACAAGATCTGCTTCCGAAACACCAACTGGAAAATTCAGATTCACCCAGTCGGTAAGCCCGCGCAAATTCCATTCAGCCGGATCCGCTCCGGCCGACGTGAACTCCTGGACCTTCGACAACGCCACCTCCTCCATGATGTCCATGAGGCGGTCCCGGACTTCTTTGCTCTGCAGGACTTCGTTGCGGAATCCGTACACGACTTCCCGCTGCTTATTCATGACGTCGTCGTACTCCAGCACTCGCTTTCGTTGCTGAAAATTGTGCTGTTCGACCCTTTTTTGAGCCGTTTCGATCGATCGGTTCAGTAGCGGATGCTCCAACTCCTGCCCCTCCTCCAACCCCATCCGCTCCATGTACTTGGCAATCCGTTCCGAGCCGAACAACCGCATCAGGTCGTCTTCGAGTGAGATGAAGAAGTGCGATGAACCGGGATCACCTTGACGGGAACAACGGCCGCGAAGCTGCCGATCAATCCGGCGTGACTCGTGCCGTTCGGTGCCCAACACGTGCAACCCTCCCACATCGGCCACACCGGCACCCAGCTTGATGTCTGTGCCACGTCCCGCCATGTTGGTCGCAATCGTCACGGATCCACGCTGCCCGGCTCGTGTGACAATCTCAGCCTCTTGCTGATGGTACTTGGCATTCAAAACCGCATGAACAATCCCCTCCTTCTTGAGTGCTCGGCTCAGCATCTCGCTCGTTTCGACGGAAATCGTGCCGACGAGAATCGGACGCCCCAGGGCATGTAGTTCCCTGATCTCCTGGATCACCGCATTAAACTTTTCCCGGCGGGTCTTATATACGGAGTCGTTCCGGTCCTTCCGAACATTTGGCTGATTGGTCGGAATCGTGAGCACCCCGAGTTTGTAAATGTCGTAGAATTCCTGGGCCTCGGTCTCGGCCGTCCCGGTCATCCCCGCCAGCTTCAGGTAGAGCCGGAAATAATTTTGAATCGTAATCGTTGCAAGCGTCTGGGTTTCCCGTTCGATCTCGACCTGTTCCTTCGCTTCAACGGCCTGGTGGAGTCCGTCCGACCATCTTCGGCCCGTCATGAGGCGGCCGGTATGTTCATCAACAATGATTACCTTGTTATCCTGCACGACATATTGCACATCGCGTTCGTAGATGCAGTACGCTTTCAAAAGCTGCGAGACCGCATGGATCGTCGACGCACGCTCCTCGAACTCTGTCTGCAACGCCGCCTTGGCTTCCATCCGCTTGCGGGGATCGACCTCCGGACCGGTGTCAATCTGGTGGTAAAGCGTCGGAAGATCCGGCAGGACGAAAGCATCGGGATCCTTCGGGTTGATGAAAGCCCGTCCTTTTTCGGTCAGGTCGGCTTCGTGGGATTTTTCCTCCATCGCGAAGAACAGCTCTTCTTTTTGTGCGTACAACTCCTTCTTCGACGTGTCGGTCAGCAGCAACCCCTCCGTGCGTTGAACCAGTTTCTGGTTCCGGGGATCCTCGAACAGTGTTCGCAAGGCATCGGATCGCGGTTGGCCAAGCTTTGCTCGGTACATCAAAAGCCCGGCATCTTGCTCCAGTTGCTCCGCATTCTTCGGCGGCTTCTCACCATCGGCCGGCCGAGCCTGCTTGAGCAATGCATCCGCTTCGCGCAAAAATCGACTGCACAGTTCCCCTTGTACGGCGACGATACGCTCCACAACGGGCCGAAATTCGCCAAACTTGTGCTCGACGGACACCACGGCTGGGCCGCTAATTATTAACGGGGTTCGCGCCTCATCGATTAGAATCGAGTCCACTTCGTCGACAATCGCGAAATAGTGCCCCCGCTGCACCTGATCCTCCGCGCGAGTGGCCATTCCGTTGTCACGGAGGTAATCAAAACCAAACTCCGCATTCGTTCCATACGTGATGTCGCACGCGTACATCTGCCGGCGGACCGGCGGCGACTGATCATGGAGAATGCAACCAACCGTCAGACCCAAGTATCGGTAAACGGATCCCATCCATTCAGAGTCGCGAGATGCCAGATAGTCATTCACGGTGACCACATGCACGCCCCGGCCACTCAGTGCATTCAGATAAACCGGCAACGTTGCGACAAGCGTCTTCCCTTCACCGGTCGCCATTTCTGAAATCTTGCCCCGGTGCAGTGCCGCACCACCCAGAAGTTGTACATCAAACGGGATCATCTCCCATAACAGCTTGTGGCCGCGAACATCCACCTCCGTCCCACACAATCGCCGGCAGGCGCTCTTCACCACGGCAAACGCCTCGGGAAGAATCGCCTCCAACTCGCGCTTCAATTCGTCATTATCAGTAATGGCCGAAAGTGCCACTTTCCAGGCCGCCGTCTTCTCGCGGAGAAATTCAGGCGGCTGCGATTGCAGCTGTTTTTCAAACTCGTTGACCTTGGCGACAAGCGGACGCATTCGCCGCACTTCACGGTCATTCTTCGAGCCGAGGATTTTTTTTATGAGCAGGCCAATCATGCGTTTGTAAACAAGTGGACGGTAGGGGCGGGAGGAATTCGGGTCAAAAAGATACTGCCAATCGGAAATTTCAATCCGATTATGATGCGTACTTGTTCAGGATCGGTCGCAAAGCGCGCCGAGTTGCCTTCGGCCAGAGGGAGGGATGGGTCATAATTGCGTTCCGGAGCGCATCGTGGCTGGGCCATTCCGGCCGAAGGGGAATTTGCGGTATCGCCATTCTTAGTATCTCCTGCGCAATCCGGGCATTGTGCCGAAGGTTCTCCAGCACGAGCTCAACCGTAACGTGGGCTTCATCCACTTTCCAACAATCGTAGTCCGTCACCATCGCCAGGGTGGCATAAGAAATTTCAGCCTCACGAGCGCACTTGGCCTCTCCAAGATTTGTCATGCCAATGACATCGAGACCTGCCCGATGATTCGCGATCGATTCGGCCCGAGTGCTAAAAGCCGGTCCCTCCATGTTCACGTAAGTTCCGCCATTGTGAACTCGAACACGAAGATCCTTGGCCGCTCGGAGTAACAATCTGCGCAATTCCGAACAAACCGGATCGGCAAACGCCACGTGCGCCACAATTCCGTCCCCGAAAAACGTATGTCCAATTGAGTTCTTGGTCCGATCCAAAAACTGATCGATCACCACAATGTCACAGGGACGGTATTTTTTTTGCAGCGAACCCACCGCACTCACGGAAATTATCCACTCCACTCCGAGTGATTTCATCGCCCAGATGTTTGCTCGGTGGTTGAGCTCCGATGGCAGAATCCGATGCCCCCGCCCATGCCGCGGCAGAAAAACCACGTCGCGTCCACTCAGCTGTCCGGTAAGAAATGCATCCGAAGGTGCTCCAAACGGGGTCTTTACCCGAACCCATTTCTGTTTAGAAAACCCTTCAATCTCGTAAAGCCCACTGCCGCCAATGATGCCGATGGGGTGCGTTGCCATTCGGGGAAGCATGAGCAAGAGCCGGGATGAAAGGCGACACCGAAACGTCGATTCTCCAACAGTCGGGCGAGCGCCCATCTCGTTCAAGAATCCCAAAAACCAATACGCCTCAGTGCGGATAACGGGACAGGCAACCGATCATTCTCTGAGGAAGAACCGCAGATGGACACGGATTGAAGCGGATTAAATGAACCCTTGCCATTGAGCCTCGGAATCAGCGCCGGGACGCCGCCCAAGTGACTCGAATCAGTGTCTATCGGTGTGCATCCGCGGTTCCAACTCCAGTTTCCTGGGCCATTGACCGGAAAAGTCGCAAAGAATTCATCAAAGGGGGAAAAAGAAAGCCGGATCCTTGGATAGATCCGGCTTTTTAGAAAGAACGGCGGCAACCTACTCTCGCGCAAGCTATACATGCACTACCATCGGCAATGCGGCGTTTGACGGCCGAGTTCGGGAAGGGATCGGGTCGGACCACCGCTTTAGAGCCACCGAAAAAATGTAAAGAACACCCTTGGTTCTCTGAAAACTGCGTATTTGAAGCAAACGTCGTCGCCGAGATTAGCTTCCGGATCAAGGGAAGCAATCAAGCCGCACGATCAATTAGGACTGGTCCGCACACACCTCACGGTGCTTACACGCCCAGCCTATCAACCAGGTAGTCTGCCTGGGATCTTTAGGGGGCTTACGCCCCGGGAAACCATATCTTGGGATGAGCTTGGCACTTAGATGCTTTCAGCGCTTATCTCTTCCGCACATGGCTACGCAGCACTACCGCTGACGCGATAACTGCCACACCAGAAGTGCGTCATTCCCGGTCCTCTCGTACTAAGGAATGAACCCCTCAAGTTTCCTGCGCCCACAGTGGATAAGGACCGAACTGTCTCACGACGTTCTGAACCCAGCTCGCGTACCGCTTTAACCGGCGAACAGCCGGACCCTTGGGACCTTCTCCAGCCCCAGGATGCGATGAGCCGACATC
>CAMAUY010000119.1 GCA_945861565.1 Akkermansia muciniphila | reverse complement strand
AACGCCCATGGAGGGCTCGACGGATGTCTCATGCGGTTCGACCGCAGGGGCGCGCGAGCTGTGGCTCAAAGCACGCGCCCCTGCTCGTTTAGCTGGCGATCGAATGCCCAAAACCGTCCAAAATCACCCACACGAGTACACGAAGAGGCTCAATTCTTGACGCTCCTTAATTCCACCGCCCAACGGAATGCGGAGCTCAATCCCCAGACTCCACGTGTCGAATTCCTTGGTCCGAACCTGATCATATGCATCCTGCGGCGTGGCTCCCAATCCATTCAAACCATAGGACGCCTTCAAGTCCAACTGAGGCAACCTCTGATTGCGGGAGTAGGCAACCCGGATCCCTTCCTGCGCCAGCCGCTCGTACTGGGAGCGCAACTCGGGACTGTGATTGAACAGGATCGGCCAGTGCGTGCTGAATTCGAGAGCCTGGCCTTCCGGCAAACTCGGCGGTTCCGCCATCAACATTCCACGCTTGTCATCTTCCGCCGATTCGAATGCCGAGGTCGCCCGCGCCCGCGCCTCGGTCAACTTCTGTTCCGCCTCGCGCAACCCATTGCGTCGGGTTGCAAAATCCGCCTCCGCCTGTAGCACGTCCAATTCACCGGACTTTCCGGCCGCCACCCGGGCCTTCGCGTCGTCCAGGACCGTCTGCGCCAAGTGCAGACCCAGATAGGCAGCCTCGGCTCCGGCGATGATCTGAATCAGATTGCCGCGGTATTCCTGCCACGCCACTTCACTCTGCCGCGCCGCCAGTCTCGACGCTGCCAGCTTGGCGGTCGTTCCCGCATTCTTCAAGATCGGTTGTGCCAGGGTAACCCCCACGAAACTCTCGTACTCGCCATTCGTGAACTGCGAAATCCCCACCTGCTGGTAGCTGTTAATCAGGTCATGCAGCGTCGACCCAAACCGGACCCGCGCGCCGGTTGGAACCAAAAACTCCAGCGCCGAACTGTAATTGTTGTTCCGTTCCGAGACCACATTGGTCCGAAGTCCGATGGCCGAGGAGATGGACTGGCTGTTGAGCTGGCGGTTGTTGATTTGATGTTCCGCACCCGTAACCAGCGCCGGCTCGAAGATCCCCATTTCTCCCTTCTGCTGCGCCTGGGCAGCGACAACCTGCAACTCCTGCGCTGCGAGCCGATCGTTTTGTGCAATGACCAACCGCAAATAGTTCGTGAGCGGAACCTGCCATTCGTTCGCGGTCAAAGACAACGGGCCCGAAACCGATGTCCCGATGATTATCAAGACTCTCAGAATCAGGGATTTAAAACGGAAAAAGCTGGTGGCCAACCGTGCGCCGCGAGATGACACAAGCGGTGTAGTTACAGGGATTAATACCTCGCGTCAAATTCTCCCGGTCTCGGCAGAGCGATTCAGCGATTCCGCAAGGTAGTCCGGAATATGACCCTGCGGGTTGTATCGCATTTTTTGAGTGCCTCGTCGGGTCGATTTTCAGTCGACACAGCGAAGGCACTCCGTGGATGGAACGTAGCCCAAGGCATCGTCGCTAATCGGCTGATCCCAACCCATGAGCTTCTGCCAGCCCTTGGACTTTGTTTTGAGAGAGGTGTCCAAAAGCGATGGCAGCCGCAAGAGGGATCCAAGCAGGAGGCTGAAATGCAACGACGCGGTGGGAATGGTGGGATAAATGCGCCGGTCTCCAGACCGGCAGGTATCCCCGGCTTTCCATCCGGCATGGGGACTGTCACCCCAGGTTGCACCTGGCCGACCTGGAGGTCAGCGGTACGCCTTCCCCTGTACCGCTGGTCTCCAAGGGTCGCAGCAGCAGCCCCGAACTGTCAGGACGGAAGCCGGCCCCTCCGAAAGTGTCTCACGGAATCCTCATCCTTCCACGGCACCCGCATCCAACGGACTCCGTATCCCCATCCCGGGCCGGTTCATTACGTGGGTGTAAATTTGAGTCGTCGATACGTCCCCATGCCCGAGCAGGTCCTGCACCGTCCGAATATCCGCCCCGCCCTCGAGCAGATGGGTGGCAAAGCTGTGGCGCAAGGTGTGCGGGGTCACCCGCTTGTTCAGGTGCGCCTGCCGGGAGGCTTCCCGGATGGCCAACTGAAAGGTGGCATCCACCACGTGATGTCGGCGCTCCAGTCCCGATTGCGGATCCAATGAAACCTGGCGCGATGGGAACAGCCAAAACCATTCCCAGGACTGGCCCGCGCCGGGATATTTCCGCTCCAGCGATTCCGGCAGCCAGACCCCCGCCAGCTTGGCCGCCCGATCCCCCTCGTGCAGCGTCCGCAGCCGGTCCCGGTGCGCTCGGAACCGCTCCACGAGACTCTCGGCGAGGACCGTCACCCGGTCCTTGTCCCCCTTGCCCTCGCGCACGATCACTTGCCGGCGGTTCAAATCCACATCCTTGACTCTCAACCGCAGCAGCTCCATGAGGCGCAAGCCGCTCCCGTACGTCAGCTCCGCCATCAGTCGAGGGGTTCCTTCCATCGCATCGAACAATTTCTGGCACTCCGCGCGCGTCAATACCGTGGGAATCCTCGCACCCCGCTGTGAAAGTTGAAAACCTGTGAGATCCCCCGCCTCCCTGCCCAGCCCCTCGCGGAAAAGAAACACCAGCGCGTTGAGCGCCTGCTTCTGCGTCGCCACCGCCACCCGCCCCTTTACCGCCAATTCGCTCAAGAACCCCTTGAGATCCTCATCCGTCGCCGCGTCGAGATCGCGCGGCTCGATGAAACCGGCAAGACGCCAGGCCCATTCCCGGTAGGTCTTTTCCGTGCGCCACGCGTAGTGCTGCAGCCGCAGGCGCTCGATCAATCGCCGTTCCCAGGGTTGCGACCCCGTGTCGGCCTGGCCCAACGTGGGCACCCCTTGGGAGGATCGCGCACCGGAGCGCGGTCGGCCCGTGGCGAAGTACCAGTTCAACCCGTCCTTCCATTGCTCGGGTTGCTCGGCCAACCCCCGACGGCCGACATCCTCCATGAAGGCTCGGGCGCTGGCGGTGGTCACGCTCACCCCATTGTGCGCGCAATACTCAAGATAACCCCTCACCGCCATCGCATAAACAGCCCGGATGCCGGGGCTCAAACCGCTGAGATTGAGTTCCTCCAACCAGTTGACGAAGATCATGTCCGGCACCCTGGGGAATGGGAGATCGGAAGCGGGCGGGGGATTTGGTTCTGACATAACTTTGTTTTTAGCAGTAACCCAGGAACTAGGTAAAGACAAAGTCACTCCAGTTAGTTTTCGGCAGTTCCGGCGGTCTGCGACCAATTCCGAGCATCGAGAGCCGAAACCGGTCCTTTCCTCATTTGTTGAAATGCGAATCAATCATCGAGTCCGATTGACTCTGGCTCTCGTGTGCGGAATCTCTGCCTCATGGAAACCACGCCCAACAGGAGATTTGTCATCCCCCTTAGACTTTGGCTCAAACATACTGTTCGGGTGGGCCAACCTCCACGTTCAACAAGAGCGCCAGGCTTTCATTCGTGTCATTCGTGTCATTCGTGGGCACAGCCGCATTTTCTTTTGCCCACGAATCACACCAATCACACGAATGCCTGAGCCGATTGATGCTGGTGTTCTTCGAGGTCCCGAGGCCGAACGAGGCTGCTCCAGTGAACGCGCCGGTTGCGTCGTGATTCCATGCCGGATGCCCTCGGCGGCGCGGGCGCCCGAGCCCTTGGCTTCAGGGTCTGAAAAGCCGAAGGGCTGGCCTAGCGGCCAGCCCTTCGTAGAAACCTGAAACCGAATTTAGTAGGTGGTCGTAGATTCGACCTCGGTGATCGGAACCTGACGCGCCCGAGTCGTGACTTCCACTTTCAAGCGAGCATCACCTGCAGCATTGGCCTTGCCTCGCACAGTGTAGGTAACCGTCTGTTTCAGCGGCACCGAAGCGACAGTTGGCCACACCACGCTCTTTCCAGTGACCTGGGCATTGTTCGAGGCGTTCACTGGATCCAGTTCTGCGGGGAAGAAGGCCTTGACCACCAGATCGCGCAGATCGATACCGCCACCCTGGTTGGTAACCTTGATGGTGTACGTCGTGAGCTCACCCACTTGGATCGGGTCCGGATCATCAACCACTTCCACGAGAATTGCGTTGATGCCCTGGATGATCACGCTGCAACTGGTGCTTGCCGGTTCGGCGCAGACACCCCGGGTCGACGCGTTGAAGGCGTATGAGCCCGCGCTGGGGCCGCTGAAGGTCCCACAGACGCGCTTGCTCGCGCCGGGGGCCAAAGAGCCCAGGTTCCACGACACATTCGCACCCGAAGCGCTGCCGCCGTCGGTCCCGGAGCTGAACGTCAATCCGGCAGGCACGGCCACGGTCAGGACGGAGTCAGCTGCCGCGGCGTCGCCCGAATTCTTGACCTCCCAGCAAACCTGGAACGGACGGCCAATGAACTCGGTGAACCTCGTGCCGGCGATTTCCTTCTCCGCGGGAACGGCACATACGACTGAGAGCACCGGCTTCACAACGGTCACGGATGCATCGGCGACGGCCTCGACGCCCTGCGCGCTGGTGGCTTTGGCAGGGTTCAGGAATTTGCCCGTCCTGGCTGCCTTGGCGTTGAAGGCAAAATCCTTGGATTGTCCGGGTGCGAGAGTGCCGGCGTCAAACGTGGCACTGCTTTGACCTGCGTCAGTCAGGAGCCCCGCCGGCAGGCTGTCCGTGACACGCACATTGGTCAGCTCGCTGCTGCCGTTGTTCTTGACCGTCAGCTTGACCGGGATCGGGTCGCACTGGATAACCTGAGCGGGCATCGTCTTCGCGAGCTGGATGGCCGGTTTCACGACCTTGATCGTCTCGCAGACGGTCGGGCGGAAGGTAGCGGTGCCGCAGCCGGTAATGAAGCCTTCGGCGAGCGCAGTGCCTCGGACGCGAATCTCCTTGGACTGTCTGGGAGCAAGTTCTCCAATGACCCAAGTCGCACCGCCAGGGCCCGTGCGGTCCGCTTTCGGAGTCGATTGTTCGGCTCTAAAATTGTTCGCCGTGTCGTCTGTGAGCGTGACATCCTGAAGCACCAAGTCCGTTAGGTTGGTGACCTTGTAGACGATGTCGAAAGGCTGCCCGACCAACACTTCAATCGGTACCGTTTTCTCGACGAGCAGGGCGCTTGTCTGACGGTTTCCGGTCGGGAACGCCGCGGTGGACGTACGGAAGCGACTATCGGAACTCGTTGTTGCCAAGGGCCTCACGGGGGTGGGTTCGACCTTAGGACTCGGCGCCGTCACAGCTGGGAGCGGCTTCGCTTCCGGGCTGCCGGTATGGACAAAATCGGGATCTGGAGCCACTGAGCGGCCGGTAGAGCCTTGATGGACGTACGGGACGTTATCGGCGACTGGGTCCGAAGGAGCCGGTGGGGAGGCTTGCCGATGGGCGCAGCCTGCTGCGAGTACAACCAGTGCCGCCAGCACCGTCACACCGCAACTTCTGAGTGTCGTGGTTATTTTCATGTTGGATTATTCAAGTTTTTCAATGATTAAAACCTAAGCGGCCGGAATCTATTGCGGAAGCGAGTCTTGTCAACGATTTGTATTTGCCACCGAGGGGCTTCGTGCCGCGTTGTAATGGGGCGCTCAGGGGGCCCGGATCCGGATTTTCAGCCGGACCATCGGCCGTCCTGCCGCCTGTGGAATTGCGGATGCATTGGCCGGGGCCGCCTCCGGTTACACCCTGTATACCGCGCTCGACAGCCCTCGGGGTGCGCGTTCTATGTTTGAAGGCATCAAAACTTGTGAAAATCGACAGCTGACAAAGGGTTTAAAGTTCATCCTCAGCCTTTTGAGCGGGGCCTGTCCGGTGAAAGGGCTTCTGCTCGTTGTCTGGCTGACCGCTATGGCTGGCGCGCCAGCGCAGGCAGAACACCGGGCGACCCGCCTGGGGCACCCCGCAACGCGGTTTGCGCCCCCGCTGACCAAGCCCGAACAGTTGCGGCAATTGCTGACCAGCGAGCGGCTCCGGTCCGATGTCGCTGCGATCCTCCGGCAAGCGGGTTGGCCCGGGAACCTTGAGGATCTGCGCCGCGCGGCCGCCACGGCGGAGATCACCGAGGTGAAACTGCCCAAGGGCACGCGCCTGCCTTTCATGTCGTCGCGCACGGATGGCAAACCGATTGCGCTCATCGACGTACTCTGGGTGGGCGAAGACCCGATCGACGCCTATGAGTTCCAATTCTCATCGAGCGGCCGGCGCTACCGCTGCGTGACCCCAAAGCCGTGCAGCAATTTTCTCGTGATTGATCTCGGACCCGACCAACCCACCCTGAGCTTGGTGAAAATCGTGCCCGCCTCGAGCTCTCTCTGCCAGCCAATCCCGGTGACGATCACCGTGCGCAATACGTGCACGCGACCGTTGACCCACGTTCGAGTGGCAGAGATCATCCCGTCCGAACTCAGAACGGCGGATAACCAAGCAACGCTGATTCTCGAAGCGGGTGACCTGCAACCGGGCGCAAGCAAGGAATTCACTTTCAACCTGACCGCCACCGCTGCGGGTAAATTCGTGAGCCGAGCGCAGGCTACTTCCACCGAAGGTGCCAACGCCGAGGCTACGGCCACGACGGTCGTCCGTGCTCCGGTCCTCGCCCTCGAATGTGCCGCGCCGGCCGAGGTTCTTATTGGCCGCCCGATTGAGGTGTGCCTGACGGTGAAGAACACGGGCGAGGCCGCGGAGCCTAAGGCTACCCTGACGCTGCCTGTTCCCGCGGGGGCCACCCTCACCAAGATGACCGAAGGGGGTGTTACCTCGGAGGGCAAGGTAATTTGGGATATCTCAAGTTTGGCGCCGCAAGCCAGTCGGCGTTTTTGCGCCGTCCTGGTCGTGCCGCAGTCTGGCTCACTCCCACTCGCTCCGACTGTTCAGGGCGTTTGTGCTCCGCCGGCGGAAAGTCACTGCCTCACACGAGTCGTCGGTGTGCCGGCCGTCCTAATCGAGGTGATTGACTTGGAGGATCCCGTCGAAGTGGGTAATCAGGCGACCTACGAGATCCGGATTCTCAACCAGGGCTCGGAGATCGGAACCAACCTGCGCCTCCTCTGCACGCTCCCCGATTCGCAGGAGTTTGTGTCGGGCGGTGGGGTGACCCCTGCACAAGCGCGCGACCGCACGGTCCTGATGGCACCGCTGGCTGCGCTCGCGTCAAGGGCTGAGGCGACCTGGCGCGTCACAGTCAAAGCACTCAAAGCGGAGGACGCCCGGTTCAAAGTCGAGTTCACCAGCGACCAGTTCCCGCGGCCGATCGACGAGTACGAATCCACGACGCAATATTGAACTCGGCACGATTGGGCACGATTGCCCCGTGCCTTCATTTTCCTTTGCAGAACAGCGGGCCATAGGACCGCCCGGCGGCTTCGCATCGATGACCACGCTCACGACGTATCATGACGACACTCTACCTCCTACGCCACGGCATCGCCTTTGACGCGGACGCACGCCGTCATGAAAGCGATAGCGACCGCCGCCTCACGCCCGAAGGGGAGAAGAAGATCCGACGGATCGCCGGCAATTTGAGAACCCTGGGAGTTGAGTTGGATCTTGTGCTGACGAGCCCCTTTGCCCGCGCCCATCGCACGGCTGAAATCGTCGTCGAGGTCTTCAAAATCCGGAAGAAGTTTGCGGTGTCCGACGATCTTGCGGTGGGCGGCAGTCCCGAAGCACTGCTGCGGCATCTGAATGAGCACCACACATCGGCGCGAAGCGTGATGCTGGTGGGGCACGAACCCTATCTAAGCGAGCTCATTTCGATCCTGCTGGTTGGCGACACGGGTTTGGCACTGGATTTGAAGAAGGGTGGCCTCTGCAAGTTGGCCATGACCCGGCCGAACTTCGGCCGCTGCGCCACGCTGGAATGGCTGCTACCCCCGCGCGCAATGATTCGGTAGCGACAGGGCACCCGGAAGCAGTGCTGGAGCGCCGGCTTGGAGCCCAATGCCACGAGGATTTGGGAGGTAAGGCCGTGGCGCAGGGCACGTCGGACCGCTTTGGACTGCGGTGGCAGAGCGCAGCGGCGACACCGCTTTTGGAACGTGCGGGAAGTTATCGAAGTTCAGCGACTGCCAGCGTGCCCTAAAGCGCCGTCGCGTCCGACTTGCCGGCGCACTCCAGAACCTAGCGGACATGCCAACGGCCCCGTGATTCACGAAGCGTCTTGGGGAGAGCGATTGACAGCGATTGACCTGTCCCTTAATCCCCTTAATCCCCAACCAAGCGAGCCCTCGCTCAAGTCTAACCCTTGAATCCGTCTACTCAGCCCGACTTCCATCGGCCTTCATCAGGAGTCCTGACGCTCTCTTCATTGTCCCAGCGCCACCGCTACCGTACCGTCGACGCCAAGCAGCAGCACGTCGGGCAAGCCGTCGCCGTTCACGTCAACGATGCGCGCGCCGATGGGTTGGATGGCAAGATCGATGACACGCGTTATATCATAACTGTCCAGTGAGCTGAGGCGTTGAAGAAGGAGGGCCCGCTTGCCGTATTGGTCGGGCATGATCACGTCGTCCAATCCGTCGCAGGTCACGTCGCCCACCGCGATGCGGGGGAACGAGCCGGACAGGTTGCCACTGAACACCGCCAGCGACGGGCGGAAGGTGCCATCGCCGTTTCCGGGGAATACGCGGACAAAGCCGCTGTAACCGGACACGAACAAATCGGCAAGGCCGTCACCGTCGAAGTCGCCGAGTTCCATCACGTTGCCACCGCTGAAACTCGAGGGAATCTCGTGAGACACGGTCCTGGCACCGTCCATGTAGGTAGCCAGAAATTCACCCAGGCAAATGAGGTCGTTGGCGGGCGCGTTGGCCGGGCCGTTGAGGTTGGCCAGTTCCACCAGGCCGATGCCCAGGTTGTTGGGAATGAGAGTTTCTGCTCCTCCCGGGCCGTTGCCCTTGAACGTGCCGGCCGCATCGCCGCGCAGGAGGAAGGCAGGGCCGTTGGCGAAAATGAGGTCGTCCGTGCCCACGCCGTCAAATGGCCCCGCCGTGAAGCCTTCCGCCGTCGGGATGATCTGGATGGGAGGGAGGGGGGCGGCAAAGTGCCCGTTCGCTGTGCCGAGCAGAACGGAGACCCGCCCGCCTAGACCCAAGAATCCACCATTGTACCAAGCAACCAGCAAGTCAGGCAAGGCATCGAGATTGTTAGCCTGCGCGAGCACGAGCTTGCCAGTGGCACTAACCTGGCCTTGTCCGAGAACATGCCGGACCAAAGGGATAAATTTTCCAGTGCCATCGCCGTGGAGGATGTGGATCACCACGTCCAGCCCGTCCACGCCCACGATCGCGAGGTCATTGTGGGTGTCGCTGTTGAAGTCGGCGGCCAGAAAGCCTTCCGATCGGAAATTGGGTCCGAGCGGGCCATTGCCCGTTAGAAGATTTAGACTAATACAGCCGCCCACGGACGGCACGCGCGCCAGGCGGGACACTGGCGCGACGGTCGATGGTAGCGGGACTACGGCGGTGCTGCTGGTGGCGGGCTGCAATTCCACTCTCAACAGCTCGCGCGTTGCCGTGGTGACGATGAAACGGTTCGTGCCCGCTTGGATCAGCGCCGTCGCGTCGGCGCGCCCCAGCGGGTAAGCGGTCCCCGTCACGCCGCCGTTGTAGGCGTCCAACTCCTGCAGGACATCATTGCCACCGGCCGCGCCGGCCAACAACGCGAAGCGTCCCGTTTGCTTGCTGAACGCGAGCGCCTTGATAGCGGTGCTAGCATGGGCGAGGGGGTTGGTCACGTTGACCAGAGGCGGCGTAAACTTATTGAAGTTGGCGAGATGGAATGTCTGCCCCACGACGCCGGCCGCCGTGCGCACGCCGTTGATGCGGAGCTTTCCGCCGGGCAACGGGTCGTAGGTCAGCGGACCCGCCTCGACCGCCACCGTGAACGGCCCCAGCACGCTGGCGGAACGAATATTGCCAAGCTTTGAAAACTTGAGCACCCCGTCCTCGTCGATGACCGTGCGAAAATCCGCGATGACGTTGCCCGGTCCTGCCGTCGCCGGAGGGGGGATCACGCCCGGGCTCATGCCAATGACCCCGGTGCTGCCGCTGCTGCCCGGACTCCCAACCGCGATGAAAGGCCCCGTTCTCGGGGTAAGGCCGGCGCGCGCGTAGGGCACAGAACCGGCCCACTCGAATAGCTCGTCGCCCTGTGCGAGGTAGAGCGTGCCGTTCGCGTCAAAGGTGATGCCGTCTCCGCGATTGCGAGGGACCTTGCCCAAGGCGCCGAGTTTGCCCGTGGAGGGGTTGAGTAGGGCGAGCAGTTTCTCGCCGGCTTCGTTCTCCACTATCGCGAAAAGCTCGCCTTCCTCATAGGAGAAGGCCGCCGAGTTGCCGTGGGTCGGCGACTGGCCGCGATAAATTTCGAGGCTGTCCGACAGCCCGTCGTAGTCCGAGTCTGGATTGGTGGGCAACGTTCCCAGGGCAATCTCCACGTTGTCCGGTACCAAGTCTCCGTCGGTGTCGGCGCGGCGCGGATCGCTACCGTTCGCCAGTTCGGAGGCATCACTCTGGGTGTCGCCATCCGTATCGGCGACGGCGGGGTTCGTACCCAGCGCGATTTCGTCGGCGTCGGAAAGTCCGTCGCCGTCCGAGTCCGGCCCGCTGAGGAAAACCACTTGGCGGTTCAGCAGATCTTCGCCGGATCCGCCCAATTCGACGGCGTTCAAACCGGGGAAGAGAAGCAGATTGATGCGGAAGTCTGGATGGATCGGGTCCCCGGCCAGGTAAAAGTAACACTTCCGCGAGATTGTGGTGCCAACACGATACACGACGATGTGGGGTCGATTCGGGTCGAGCGAGAGCCCGGGCCGGCCGTCATACGAGAAGAACTCCGGTGCGCGTTTCGGTTCGAGCGTGAGCACACCGCGCGTGACGACGGAATTGGCGAGCAGAGTCTCGTCGAAGAGAGACCCCTCCTGCACGTTCATGCCTTCGGGTGGCGGTGCGTCCTCCGTGTAGGGCACTTCGGCAATGAGGCCGAAGCCGATGTTCTCGGGCCGCGTGGCGATGCCGCCCAAGCCGGCACGACCGCCCTGGACGTGAGTGCCCCCACCCCCACCTGTACGGATTAACAAGGACTCCCCCGCCATGAGGCGAACAGCACCCGCTCCTCCGCCCCCACCCCCCCCGCCGTTGACGACATAACCGTCAATCAGCCGGGACCCTCCGTTGCCACCCGGTCCTCCGTCAGCGATCACGAGGCGCGACAGTTCGAGACTTCGCGCCGAGAGCAACCGCACCGCACCACCGCCTTCACCGCCCGCGCCGCCACCGAGGCGCGATCCTGGATCGCCATAGAACACGCCCGACATGCCCCCGCCGCCGCCGCCCGACCCGGCACCGAACCTCCGCGCCCAGTTCACGTTGTCGCTGATTGCGGCTCCGGCGATACGAGACCAGTGGGCGGGAGCGCCATTCCACAGGCCGGAAGCACCGCGCCGACCGTCCGGCAGCCGTTCGAGCAAGCCGAGCAACTCACTCGGCGCGTCCCCCAATTCGTCGAACGGGTCGGCGTGCAGGTTTGCGAGGATTGCGTCGAAGCACGTCCGCGCGTCCGAGCCCAGGCAGCCGGCCACGAATTGCAGCGCGACGACGTTTTCCAAATCGGCTCCAAACGGACCCCGATGCCCCACCCGCATCTGGCGCGCGGGAAATTCGTAGAGCGCCACGAACTCAGCGTTTCCGGTCACTGGATTCCCGCCTTGACCACCGCTGCGGAACCGTCGTGGAATCTCCGCTACTCCGTTGATTACGCCCACCGCGGCCTGTGCGGCGCGACCCGAAACATCCACCTTGCCAGCAACCTTAATACCATGCGTGGCCCGTAAGTCCGTCACGTCGAACCGCGGCTGCAGGTCAGACATGATCACAATTTCAGAATACAGCCGCGAGAAGGTGCGGTCGTTGTTGGGCGGCGCACCCTGGAGATCCGCGGGCGTGAACTCTGGCAGGCCGTGCAGCAGCAGCGGGAAAAAGGCATCCGGGCTGCCGCATCTCCGCAGGCGAATTCGCAGGGGAAGATCCTGACCTTCGCCCAGCGTGGGCAGAACCGGGCAGTTCAGCAGGAACGCCGCGCGTGTGCCATCCTCGGTCAGGAGGTTGAGGCGCGCCCGCACCAGCGGCCCGAGCACGATTTCGGCCATGTCCGTGCCGTCGGCGCGGACCAGCTTCAGTTCCACGTCACCGTCCAGGCCCGTGCCTTCGATGAAGATCGGCTGCAGTTCGCCCTCGTAGAAACTGTTCGGCGTCACGCGCGTGATTTGCGGCGGCGTGCCGCCTGGGCACGGAATGCCAATGCCCGGGCTCGCAATGCGGGCACCCGCGCTGGGAGAAGCCGCCGTTTTCTTCGGAAACAGACCGTAAAGGGAGAAGTGATTGACCGCCGCGAGAGCGCTTTGCCCGTCCGGCTCGACGGTGGCCACTACACCTTCGTTGAGCCAGGTACCGCCCCCTGTATTCCGCCGCTGAAGCGAAAGTGTTTCCCCGGGTGCCAGCGAGCGCGTGAGTGGCACCCACACCCGGACCGGCCCATTGAACGGTACGCCATCCGGTCCCAGTTCGATCGCTCCGAGCAATTGCGCGTTCGCCGGGGGAGCCGGACGTTCCGCGGGGGGCAGCACGCGGATGGATACCGTGGCATCCGCTGCCAGTGCGCCCGGCGGCAACTCCACGCGGGCTAGCAAATCGTCCGACCATACGACACCGCCCGCGGCCGCGGTGACCGGCGCCGAGGCACGTGCGACCGGTGCGGCCTCCACGCTCACGAGCGCTGTGGCGATCACGTTGGTTCCCGGCAGCGAGACGGTCGCGGTTACAGTGACGCTTTTCGCTTCAGCCAGGTTACCGGGTGCGCGGAAAAGTCCGTCGGTTCCGATGCTACCGCCGCCGGTGACGGACCACGCGATGACCGCGCTCGCGGAGAGCCGCCGGTCGAGGTGGAACTGGATAGCCTGGTTGGCGAGCGCATGGGCGCGGGCAGGTTCGACGTTTGGAGCGGGGAGGACTATGAACTTGGCCTGGGCGGTGGCGCTCCCCTGCGGAGTCGTCACATCCACCGGACCACCCGCTGTATCCGTGGGTACAACCACACGCAGCATCTCAGCCGTCGTCTCGATGACTGCGGCGATGCGTCCGCCGATACGCACGCGCGCATTCGTCGGCCCGGCGTCCGCGAGTCTGTCCACAAATACTTCCACCACGTCGCCGGGCACGCCGCTGAGAGGTTGGAAATAAAGGAGGACGAGGGGTTGGGTCGCGCCGGGCGGCACGTTGTCGCCGAAGATCAACTGCATCGTCTGTGATCCGCTGGAATGTCCCGCGCGGTCAAAGGCGGTCACCTCCGCCGTCCAGATTCCGACGGGGGTAGCCCGATTGAACGTCAGGGGAAACAGGGTCAAATTCACCGGCCCTGGCCCCGATTCGTTCAGTGGAATGATCTGACCTTCGGTGGTTCCGTCGGGGTGGGTGAATCGGATCTCCAGCCGCGCAAGGTCGGCGTCGGAGTCCGTGAGTGTGAGCGCGAGCGGCGGCCGCAACGTGACCAGATCGTTGAACGGACGTCGCGCCGCGCCCGCCCCGCCGCCCCAGGTCGCCCCCGTGATGGCCGGCGGCTGGCCGCCGGTGTCAGCAGGCCGATTCGTGGCCTCGAAGAACACCACGCCCCGCCCCGCGCCGGCGGCGTTGACAAGACGTGCGCTGACCTGTGGAGTGCCAATCGGCAGCGTGTCGCCGTCGAGGAAGAAGCCCGCCGAACCATCGGGTTGGCGCAGAAATTCCGCCGGAATGCGCCGTTCATTGCGCAGGCCCGAGCCTTCCTCGACGACCTCCAGCACGTCGCCGGCACTGAACCCACCGGTGACGGTGAGTTCGACGAACTGATTGAGGCCCGGCGCGAGCGGACCGGGACGGGGTGTGACGCCGGTGAGGCGCGCGGAGCCGCCCCGGCTCACGAGCCGAAAGAACCCGGCGGCGCTGGTCAATGGGCGCGCGACACGATTCTGTCCGTCGGCGAGCGAGGGTGTGACCGCGACGTCGAGCCACGGGGCCCCTTCGAGAAAGGGTGCGCTCTGCAACACAAAGGTCCCCACGCGGTTTTCCCACGCCAGCACCACGTCCGTGTCCGTGGCCAAAGCAAACAGGGGCGGCGGTGGCACGGCTTCACCCCCGCCAGAACTCGAGCGCGTGACGACATTGAAGGAGCTTTCCGCGGTGCCTTGGAACGTGTCGAACACGCTCACGGTCACCGGAAATACGTTGTCCAATTGCTGCACCGTGGGTGTCCAGGTGAGCAGACCTCTTGACGACACGGCGAATCCGTCCGGCCCAGTGACAAGGGTGAAGGAGAGAGGCTGCGACGGCAGGTCGGCGTCCGTCGCGTTGAGTTGGCGCAAGAGCGGCGCGCCTTCCTCGACGAGCAGGCTGACGACCGCTTCGAGCTGTGGCGGCACGTTCACCTCGGTAACCTGCGCGTTGAAACTCACCTGGTCGGAGTCCGTCGGTGAGGCGTTGCCGGTGGCGCGCACGGTGAACCGCCGGAGTTGGCCCCCGTCCAGTTCGCCGGGAATCCAACGGACCTCGCCCGTCGCCGTATTCAGCGTCGCGCCGAAACTCTCACCGACCCACTCGAAGCTTAATGTTCTGCCGGCGGACAATGGCACGACGGTCTCGATGCGGAGGGTGACCGGACTGTGTTCGCGCGCGGCCACCGTGCTAATCGGCTTAAGAGCAAAGCTTGCGCCGATGGGCGTTACCGAGGCGAAGGTGGTACCGAGGCGCAGTTCATCGGCGCTCCAGGCCGCGTTGCCAACGAGAGCGGGGGCAAGGACGAGTCCAAGGTCGATGTCCTCCTTCACGGCGTCGGCAACGAGCGGCTCGGGACTGCCGGGTACAGGATTCACGAACAGCGACGCCCGGTCGTTGCCGGAACGGAACTCCAGTTTAACGACGATGAACGTGACTTCGTTCAACGTCACAGCCTTCGCGCTGGGGAACTGGAGGGTGCCGCCGCCGTTTTCGAGCACGTATTTTAGCGTGCTGCCGCCACCGGGCTTACCCACAAACAAGTCGCCGCTCACACCGCCCAACAAAAGCAGACCGAAATAGCCGGTGGGGGTCAGGGTGGCATCCGGCCGCGCGAGGAAGCTCACGTAACGGACGGTGCCGTCCTCGCCAAGGGGAAGCTCAGGGACTCGCAAGAGCCCCTGAGCGGCACCCGCCGCCGCGCGGGTACGGGTGCCAACGTGAGCCAGTCCGGCATAGGGAAGGTTGGATGTGCCCACCTGAAATGACGTGGACGGCGCCCCCGGAACGCCCGTCGTCCATGCACTCGCAAAACCCTCGCCGCCGGACCGCGAAAGCAGACTCTGACCCACCGTGTAATTGAACGGTTCGTAGGCCAGCAACCCTTCCGGCGTCGCCCGGATGATGAGATCAAAGGTCGCGCTCACGGCTACGCCCCCCGGTGGCGTGACGGTGGCCGTGATAGCCGACGTTCCGCCAACGCCGCTGGGCGGGCGAAATGTGACGCGCCGATTCCCTCCCGTACCCGAAACCACGATGCGGTCTGGCGGCAGCAGGCCCGCATCGGTCGCCGTGACGGCGAGAGCCAAGGTCGCGGGGTTACCGTCGGGCACGGCGTAGAAAAGCGGCAACGTGATTTCCGCGCCGGCGGTCACCCGCTGCGATGCCGTCCGCAGCCAGGCGACGGCGGGGCCAGGGGTCGACGGCACGACATCGGTGAAACTTTCCCCGAAGCGGATTTCATCGAAGCTCATCGCCGAGGTCGCATTCACACCGGACTGGACCCGCAACCGGTCGAACCGGATGTCCGCGCCGGTGCGGGCGGCATCGGGCGTCGTCGGCGTCAGGCCGGGAGTTGGGTTGACGAACAGCTCGACGTGGTCTTGCGTGCCGTTGACACCAAACCGGAACCTCAGCACGAGCAGTGTCGTTTCGCCGGTGGCGATGGGCGCGTTGGTGGCGGCCGTGATGTTGCCGGGAGCGGCTCCCAGGTCCAACGGTGTCCGTACGGCAACTTAAACTAGTTTTTAAAATACCGCCAGCTGCGTCGCAGTAGGCCGGTGGAATCGTTAGCATTGGGCTGCCGCGTTTCGCAATGGTAGAAT
>CAMAUY010000118.1 GCA_945861565.1 Akkermansia muciniphila | reverse complement strand
CGAATTCAATTCTCATGGCAAGCACTGTCTCCGGGGAAATAGGGCTGCGTGCCCGTGTTCAATACAGCATATATAACAACTGCACGTGGAAAAGAGGCACCGTCGAGAGCTTTTTCTCTCATTTTCAGACTCCTATCCGCGGATCAGGGGGGGCAACTTCCCAGCATGCATCCAAGCGCGCCTGGGAGGGCACAAGCCCTTTGCTCAGACTCATGGCTTCGAGAAGCCATGCGCTTGCTTTCAAGCGTGGCCATTGTGAAAAACCAGCCGAGTTCTCAATATCCCGCCTGCCTATTGTTCTTCCGCGGGTCCATCCTTCAATCAATCCGGCCAAACCACTTTTCTTGAAACTGCCCTGCTTTCTTTACCTCCCTTCGATTCCTTCGTTGGCTTCTGTAGTCATTCCGACAACATCGGGATGCACCGTGCCGCCTCGAATGAAGACGAACATTTAAAAATGAACCGGCCCATTTCCATCATCGCGACCTGCCTGCTGATCTCGCGGGCAACTCTGCAAGGAGCTGGCACCGACTCATTGCCGTTCGTCCGGGTTGAAGGCCAGCCATTGGCCGCCAACATTCAGCGCGTCCAACAAGCGCTCGAATACCTGGGCACACCGCTGCCGCCGGCGCTGCGAAGTTCAATCGCGTCCGCCGCCAGGGCGCGCGATAGCGCGACGCTGCAGGCACTGCTCGACCCGCGCGTCTTGCTCGTCGTTCACATCAATCCCGAAGCACGGGTGAAAGTCGCGCGCGGGCCGGCCGAGGCGCTCTTGCAGCAGGCGGGCTACACCCCGGTGCTCGTAAAAGTGGTCAACGAAAGCGAGGGCACGCCGCCGTTACGCATCGGCAGCCCGCAGGCGGGGCCGGTGTATGCGGGCGTGGCAAAGTTGAGCATGGAGCGGCAGCGGCAGGAGCGGCTGCGCGAGAACGAAAATACCGACCAGCGCACCGACCGCTTCCTCGATGTCGAGATATTCGCCTCCCCGCCGATGACAGGGAATCTCAGTGGCCTCGGCGTTGAGTATGTCATCGCGCTGATTTATTCCAGCGAGGCCGGACTGCGGGAGGCGACCCTCACCTTCGACGCCGGCCAAGGCACCCAGGACCTCGGCTTCCGAGCGGAAGCCCCGGTGCTGTTCCATGTGAAGCCCGCCGTCGCGGTGACGCTGGACGTGAAGGATTTCGACGGCACACCGACCACGGGACGGTTTGTATTCCTCGACCCCCTGGGTCACGTATTCCCGCCTCAGGCCAAACGCCTCGCTCCAGATTTCTTTTTCCAGAAGCACATCTACCGCGCCGATGGCGAGACCGTGCTGCTACCGCCGGGCGAGTTCACGATGTTCTTCGGTCGCGGACCGGAATATCGCTGGAGCCAGCGGACGGTGACAATTCCCGCTCAGACCCATTCCGCCCTGACCGTGAAACTCGAGCGCTGGGTGAACCCGCGCGACTTTGGTTTCTTCAGCGGCGACCATCACATTCACGCGGCGGGCTGCGCGCATTACACGTCACCGAGCGAGGGCATCGAGCCGGCTCACATGTTTCGGCAGGTGAAAGGCGAGGCGCTCAATGTCGGCAGTATTCTCACCTGGGGGCCGGGCTTCGAACATCAGCACCGGTATTTCGCAGCGGGCGCGAACGACCTCAGCGAGCCAATCACGGTGATCAAATACGACGTCGAAGTCAGCGGCTTTGGCTCGCAAGCGCTCGGACATGTGTGCCTGCTGAACTTGCGGGAGCAGATCTATCCCGGCGCCAATGGCAGCAAGGGTTGGCCCGCGTGGACGGTGCCCGTATTGCGATGGGCGAAATCCCAAGGCGGCTTCACGGGCTATGCGCATTCCGGCAGCGGACTGGGCATTGATCCCGCCGCCGCCGCGAAGCGTTTGCTGGAACAGTTCGATGCAAACCGGGACGGCAAGCTCGACGCGATCGAGGCCGCGAATGGTTTGCTCCCCGAGCCGTTCGCCACCGTGGACGCGAAACGCGACGGCAGTGTGGTTGAACGCGGCGACGGATTTCTCACCCCGGCGGAACTGACTGCGAGCCATGATCGCGTAGCCGACCAGTTGCCCAACCTCGCCATCCCGGAACTCAACAGCGTGGGAGCGCAGGAAATTTTCGTCACCACCGCGCTGGGTGTCTGCGATTTCATCAGTGCGATGGACACCGAGCGCATCCGCGAGTGGAACTGCTGGTATCACCTACTGAACTGCGGCTTTCCACTCGCGGTCAGCGGCGAGACGGACTTTCCGTGCATGAGCAGCACGCGCGTCGGGCAGGGCCGCGTGTATGTGCAACTCGGCCCGCAATCCCAAGTGGACTTCGTGAAATGGTGCCAGGGTCTCGCGCGCGGCCACAGCTACGTGAGCGACGGATACGCCCATGCGCTGGAGTTCTCGGTCAACGGGAAGACGAGTGGTGAGGAGATCAAACTCCCGGAGCCCGCCGTGATAAAGGTGAAGGCCAAGGTCGCGTTCTCCGCCGAGACGCCGTTCGATGTTCCGTACGGTGGCGCCATGCCCGTCGGCGGGCGACGCAACCTCGGCGACACCCGCGTCATCCACGAAGTGCTGGGCAAAGGCTTGTTCAAGCACGGCATGCGTCTCGTGGAACTCGTGGTCAACGGACAGGTCGTGGCGAGCCGCGACGTTCCGGCGGACGGCACGCCACACGACGTGGAATTCACGGCGATGGTGGACCGCAGCAGTTGGATTGCCCTCCGACACTTCCCTCAATTGCACACCAACCCCGTGCGCGTGCGGGTCGCCGACCAGCCCATCCGCGCCTCGCGCGCAAGCGCGCAGTGGGCCATCGGCTGCATTGACCAACTCTGGCGCGTGCGCGGTATCAAGCTCCCGCCCGCCGAGCGCGCCGACGCGGAGAAAGCCTATGAGCAGGCGCGGGAAGTTTACCGACGGATCGCAGCGGAGAGTCCTGCCGACAGGTAGCGCCGACGCCGCCAGAGATTTTCTGTCAATTGTCGGACCCGACCCCCAGCCGGAGCGCCTTTCATCAAGTTGCATGCCGTGTCGAAGATGAGCCGCATTGCGTGCAGTGCTCCTGCTGGAAAGCCCGCCCGGCTTCCGCTCGCGGAATCTATTCGTGAGCGAGAACGCCCTTTCTCGCGCTTGAGATGAACGCGGAGGCAAATTCGGTTATATAGCAACGGGGTCGCGTCTGTTGGGGACCGAGAAAAATCATTTCCGGCGGGCCGGTTCAATCATCACCATGTCCCGAGCTTCGATCCGATTGGTCGAGGTGACGCCACCGTCCGGCCAACGGACACGGATCTCTCGCGGGATGCGACTGGCAGAATGCGGAACGAACTGGACCGCGCTCGACTGGCTGAGATATCCGTTTCCGGCATTAACCTCCGAAACGGATCGCGAGCCATCGCTGAACCGAACTTCGATGCGGGCACCGACGGCCGTCGGATTTCCCAATCCTCCGCGCAGGCGGATCGTGAGCGGCACGACGGTGGGGCGGTGCAGCGCAGCCTGATTGATAAAGGCGGCTACCGGCCCGTTGTTGATGCCGACGAGAAGATCGGGCCATCCATCGTGATTAAGGTCCGTCACTGCCATCGATCGAGCATCCTCGGGAATTTGCCATCCACTTTCATAAGGGTTGACCGGTGTGAAGCCACCGTCGCCACGTCCACCGAGTACCAGGCCCATGCTGCCGTTCATCGGCCCCATTTCTGCCGGTGTCCCTCGAAAATTCTGGGCGAGACAGAGGTCGATGTGCCCGTCCCCGTCAAAATCAGTTGCGGCCAGGCCCCAGGTGGGTGCGAGCTGGACAAGCCTGGGAAGAGGTCGAAACGAAAAATGAGCGCTGCCATCATTGATCCACACACCCGATTCGAGGGTGTCAACGTCGACTCGATACGCACTCGCGAGGATACTTGGCGAGAAGAGGTTGGTGAGGCCCGCCGCCGCCAAAGAATCGAAGGTTGGCAAAACGTCGGCAAAGCCGGGCAACGCGGCGAGCAGGATCGACCGGGTTCGAGTGGAACGGAGCTGCCCGTCCTCGAACTGCGCCTGGAATAGAGAATCCTGTCCCGCGCCTGAAAACTCGCCCCGGTAAAGGACGTGAGGGGCACCCGACGCGGCGCGCAGGCTGGAGTTAAGTCCGAAGTTTGCCGTGATGCAGTCGAAGTCCCCGTCGCCATCGACATCGGCCGCGACAATGCCCTGCCATAGTCCCCGGTGGCTGGCAAATCCGGACTCGGCGCTGGAATCGGTCAGGGTCCCGTTGCGATTCAGGAAGAGCCTCACGGATCCCCACTCCTGCGTGATGAGGAGGTCTGGCCAGCCATCGCCATTCACGTCCGACCAAGTTGCCCCAGTGACAACACCGAGGTCGCCCATGCCGGGAGCCAAAGTTTGCGTGACGTCGGTGAACGTGCCGTGGTGATTTCGCAGCAGATGACTGCGGGCCGGCAATGGATACCGACCCGGAATCGAATGACCGCCGACAAAGAGGTCCAGGTCGCCGTCACGATCGAAGTCGACAGCGCAGACTGCACTGCCGGAATCGTGCTCGGAAGGCAACGCACCCGGTGCCGACCGGCTGAAATTACCCTGTCCATCGTTTCGATAGAGTCGGTCCTGCAGCACGGGGTCGCCCGCGTCGCTCTGAACCCCACCCGAGACGACGTAGAGATCGGCGGCGTTATCGCCGTCGGCATCAAAAAAAACGGCCCCCCGGTCATCGCTATTTGAATCAAGCTCAAACCCGGCCACCCGAATTCGCTCGCGGCGCCCATCGGCCCGAACCCGTGCGAGCATGCCGGGCTGTCCGCCCCCCCCAGAGAGCAAGAAATCATCGAGCCCATCCCCATCGATATCACCGACGGCAAGCCCCGGACCCGATTTCGAAAGCTTCCACGGGAGGAGGGGGTCACGCTCGAAATCATCGAAGTTGAGTTCGCGGTGAGTGAACTCCGAGTCGGGAGACACGGAGGAGAACCAGGTGGGAGCAGGCGCGATTATTGAGGGCGGCACCGAGGGCGTGAGTCCCTCTTCCCGAATCGTATAAGTTCGGTCTGCCGGAAGGTCATCAAACGTCTGCCGGCCTCCGGTAGGCCACTCGACGGTCAGGTGCGAGATACGGATATCGGAGCCCAGGCCGAGGTGGATGATGGGCTCATTGGCAGACATGAAGCCGCTGGTCAGACTCACAGTTCGGGTTACGAGGCCGTGCGAAGTTGTTGCGGTTACGAGAGCGCCGACCCCGTACCGATTGCTGGGGCCGCCGAGTAACCGGATGATGACGCGATGGTTCGTCGATTCATTGTTCCGGTGTAGCGAGACGGATTCTCCCAAGTTCATGACGACGAGGTCCAAATCGCCGTCACGGTCGAGATCAGCCATCGCCGCACCGAAACTGGCGGACTTCTGATCGAGACCCCAGGCCGATTCGATGCGCTCGAACTGGAGATCGCCGCGATTTCGAAAGGCGAGATGACGTTCCTTCAGAACCGGTTGTAGTCGCCAACCGGGAGCTCCCGGCTTGGCAACGCGGGCGAGCAGGTCACCATTGAGGTAGTCGCGTGACATACCATTTGCGATAAAGAGGTCAACCCATCCATCGTTGTCGAAGTCACCCCATTTAGGGGACCAGGTCCAGTCGGTGGCCGCAATGCCAGCGAGCCGGGCGGCCTCGAGTACTCGTGGATCTCCCAGGCCGAGATAGAGTGCATTCCGGGGGAGCTGCCGGGGTTGGGCCCGCTCCAAAAACCAGCGATGCCGTTCGCTGTCGCCGTCAATCTGCATCCGGCGGGCGTGGGTTGACCCGGCCATGTCGGTGGCGAAAAGGTCAAGCCGCCCATCGTTATTGACATCGGCGACGTCCGTTCCCATGGAGGACAACGGAGTTTGCGGCAAAGCCGATGCCGCCACGTCGGTGAAGGTCCCATCCCGATTGTTGCGCCAAAGCCGATCCGGCGTCTTGTGATCGTTTGCGACATAAATGTCCGGCCACCCGTCTCCATCGAAATCCCACCAGGAAACGCCGAGTCCAATGTCGTGCCCGCGGATTCCCGCGGGGATTGTCACGTTGGTGAAGGTGCCATCCGAATTCTGCCGGAAGAGAAGATCGGCCTGACCGGCAATGCTGAGTTCGATCCGGTCGTCCCCCTTGTCCAACAGCGCGAAGAGATCCTGGAACGTGGGCGCGATTTCGAGCTTCCCAGCCCGCCCTCGTTTGACGATCCCCCGCCGCCCCGCGTCCGCGGTACCGCTCGGCAGACGTTGCCTCGGGTCAAAGCTGTCCCGATGGGTAAGCAGGTAGAGGTCCAGGCGCCCGTCTCGATCGAAGTCCCCGAACGCCGCCATGACGTTGGCTCCATTCCATCCGATGCCGAATTCGTTCGCCCGTTCCACGAAGGTGCCGTCGCCGCGATTGATAAAAAGAAGGTTGGGAGAATTCAGGCAGCAAACGTAGAGATCGAGATCCCCGTCGTTGTCGATGTCCACCACCGTGACACCACCGCACCAGCGTCCGGCGGCCCGGACACCGGCCCGGTCGGTCACATCCGCGAAGCGCCAATTGCCAAGGTTCCGATAGAGGCGGCAGCCTTGGTTATAATCGGAACAAAAGAGATCCGGAAGACCGTCGCCATCGAGATCACCGACGCATATCCCCGCGCCGGCACCTTGTTCCTGCATGAGGACCAGCGGCGCGTTGGTGGGGAAGCGATGGACGATGTCGACTCCGGAGTCACCGGGGGAAATGGTCTGAAACAGAGGGCGGCTGGCGTCGGGACGCAGCGGGAGCGGACTGGATTCGGGCAATGCGGCCGCGGCGATCCTGCCGGCAACCCAGAGATACAGAAAAGCGAGGCGGGCACAGACATTCATGGTTGATCGCAACCTCGTTTGATTTGTTATAATGAACGCCTATTTACCCAGGGCATCGCGTCCCCCGCAACCCTTGGCTTTGCGATGAAACCCCAAAGGGATTCGTAGCCCGATACAGGGCGGCACAGTTCCTCTGCCACTCTCGAAAAATGGCCGAACTCCATTCGTTGGCTGCGAACCCAAATACTCCCACGCAACCCCAATCGGCGCATCCCGTGTCGCAATTAATAACCTTTGCCGCGAACCGGACGGCTTGCGTAGCCTGCCGCCCGTTCCCATGCAGTCACATTTTTGTTCAGCGCTGTGCCAACGAACGTGCGAAAAGGTCTAAACTATGAAGCGAAGGGATTGTCTCAAAGGATTAAGTGCCGGTGCGATGGCCGGGGCTTTGGCCTGGTTCGACCAGCGCTCGGCCCAGGCGGCGGAAACATCGGCCAAGGCCACCCGCGGTTCGGGTCCGCTCAAAATCACCCGCGTCAAGGTCATCGCCACCGCCCCTCAGCGAAGTCGCTTGCTCGTGGTAAAGGTGGAAACGAGCGAGCCAGGGCTCTACGGACTGGGCTGTGCCACCTTCAATCAGCGACCGCAACCGGTGATTGCCGCGATCGACCAATACCTTGATCCGTTTTGCCGAGGCCGCGACGCCGATGACATCGAGGACATCTGGCAGAATGCCTACACCAGTTCCTACTGGCGCAATGGTCCGGTTTTGAATTGTGCCTTGAGCGGTCTGGACATGGCGTTGTGGGACATCAAGGGCAAACGTGCAAACATGCCGGTCTACCAATTATTGGGTGGCAAATGCCGCTTTGCCGTCGCCGCCTACGGTCACGCTGGCGGGCGCGTTCTGACAGAGGTCGAGGCCAGTGTCAAAGGGCTCATGGCAAGTGGCTTCCGCCACATTCGCATCCAGATGGGCGGCTACGGCTCGCCGCAACTGTCGTCCGAGGCGGACTTCAAGGCAGCCGGCTTCGGGCTGCCGAAGGACACGCACATGGACTCGCTGCCGTATCTCAAGGCCGTTCCCAAGATGTTCGAGCACATCCGCAACACCTGTGGAGAGACCGTTGAACTCTTGCATGACGTGCATGAGCGCATCACGCCCATCGAGGCGGTCAGTCTGCTCAAGGAACTCGAACGGTACCGCCCGTTTTTCATCGAGGACCCGCTCGCTCCCGAAGACAACGGCTATTTTCCGATGCTGCGCCAGCACACCGCCGTGCCGATCGCGATGGGCGAATTGTTCAACAGCCCACATGAATGGGTTCCCCTCATCACGGGGCGGTTGATCGATTTTATCCGCGTTCACCTCAGCCAGACCGGTGGATTCTCGCCCGCTCGGAAAATTGCCACGCTGGCGGAATGGTTCAACGTCCGCAGCGCCTGGCACGGGCCGGGCGATCTGTCTCCCGTCGGACACGCCGCCAATGCGCATCTCGACCTCGCAATCCGCAATTTTGGGATTCAGGAAAGCATCCTCTTCAACGACGCCACGCTCGAAGTCTTCAGCGGCTGTCCGCAACTGCGCAATGGTTACATTCATGTCAATGAGGCGCCCGGATTCGGCGTCGATATCGACGAGGAGAAGGCCAAGAAATACCCGTTTCCCGACGACCCGGCTTATTGGCAGCCGGTTCGGCGACGCGACGGGACTGCGGTACGTCCGTGAGGAAACAGGGCGCGCACCGCGAAGCAATAACCGCGGAACGGGCATCGACTGCGCAGCGTTCCTAGAAGATGCCCTTGGCACTGCGAGTTGAGTGTGACAGCGTCCAACCCATCATGACAGCGAGTGTTCTTGGGCCTGTCTCGTGGCAACGAATGGAATCCGGAATCGAGCAAGTGCGGCGCCGGTTGCAGCGCGCAGCGCGGGCACTGGCCAGCGCCGGTGTGCCCTATGCGGTCGTGGGTGGCAATGCGGTCGCGGCATGGGTCTCCCGGGTGGACACCGCAGCCGTGCGGAACACACAGGATGTCGATATATTATTGCGTCGCGCCGACATGGAGACCGCGCGCGCCGCCCTGGAAGGAGCTGGTTTTGTCCATCGTCGGGTCACCTCACTCGGGAAACGCGGCACGATGGATGTCTTTCTGGACGGGCCGGAGGCCAAGGTGCGTGATGCGGTGCATGTAATCTGGGCGGGTGAGAAAGTCGTGCCGGATGCCATCGAACCGACACCGGAACTGAATCGCACCGAATCGGCGGATGGTTTTGAACTGGTACCCTTGGAAGATTTGCTGCGGATGAAACTGACTTCGTTCCGCGACAAAGACCGGATGCATTTGCGCGATCTGGCGAGTGTGGGCTTGGTGGACGCAAGCTGGCCGGCGCGTTTTCCCAAAGCACTGGCAGACCGGTTAACGCTCATTCTGGAGGATCCCGAAGGTTAATCTGGGTTCGTTACATCGGAGAGGGGCGCCTAGCCGAAATAAATAGTCCGGAAAGTGCCTGGAATCCGCGACGCAACTGCTGCGCACGGAATTCCCTGCTTCGGGATCTGAACCAAGAGAACTCAGCCAACGAGCTTGATCTTTGCATTGCTGTGATACAATTTAGTCTCACGATGAAAACAGCCACCGTCAGAGATCTGCGAAACCATTTCCCGCGAGTGGCCTTGTGGATTGCGCAAGGCGAGCCCGTGGAGATCACCAAAAGCGGTAAACCGTTTGCACGGCTATTACCCGCCGTGCCGGAAAGGACGCGCCGATTCAAAATGCCGGACATTATGGCGCGCTTGAAACAGACTTTCGGAGACTCGACTTACGACGCAACGGATGTTGCGCGTGGTCTTGCGGCCAGCCGGGGAGATCTTTCGTGACCGCGTATCCGGACACCAGCTTCCTGTTTGCGTTCTATGTGAAGCAGACTAATTCGGCGGCGGCGGCGGCACACGCGGCCACCATGAAGGAACCGTTGCCTGGCACGGCGTTGCTTGCATTTGAATTCCGGCAGGCACTTCGCTTTCAAGTCTGGCGACGCACCGCCAATCCACGCGAAGGACTTGCCTGGGTCGACGCGCAATCCGCGATGAATCAATTTGAATCGGACTTGGCGAATGGAGTGGCCGAGCTTGTAGCTTGCAGCTTACTCGACATTTTTCGCCGCGCCGACGAACTTTCCAAACACCACACGATTGCGGGCGGGCACCGCAGTTTTGATGTTCTCCATGTGGCGACGGCGTTGCACTTGGGTGCGCGCGAGTTTCTGACGTTCGACGCGAATCAGCGCAAACTGGCCACCGCGGAAAAAATGAAAGTGAAACCATGATCCGTACGTCGCAAAGTGGTGTGCCGCCCCGTTGGGGTGCGTGATCCTTTTAATCCTCCCGCCCCGGGGTTGACCGCGCCACGCGGGCCTACCCTGGGAATCCGAGCCACATAACGCGATCCGCCAATGGGCGAAGTTTCTTGTCTTACACCCGCCCGGGCACCGGTACCGGATTTTCCCTTCCAATCGCGTTTGACCTCGTTTCCCATACGCCATCGCATCATGCACATCTCTCTTGCTCGCCTTTGCGCGTTTCTGACGGTGGTCAGCCTCGCCGCCAGCTGCACGACCCAACCCATGACCCGAGCCTTTCCCGATGCCTCGACCCTGCCCCCGCAGGCCCCGCCGCCGGACCCGCTGGTAATGTTCGATGGCCGGCGGGTTTCTTCCCCGTCCCAGTGGCTCCGCGAACGGCGCCCCGAATTGAAAGCGCTGTTCGAACACTACATGTACGGGTCCATCCCGCCACGGCCCGGGCCGGTAACAGCCCATGTGGTTGCCGAGCACCGGGGGTTTCTCGAGGGGCGCGCGACGCTTCGGCTATTGACGTTGGACACGGGGTCCCCCAAGGCACCGCACATCGACCTGATGCTGGTGCTACCGAACAACGGTCGCGGGCCGGCTCCGGTTTTCCTGGCCATGAATTTCTGCGGCAACCACGCGCTAACCTCGGATCCACGGGTGCCGCTCGCGCGGGGTTGGCTCTACGACTCGTGCAAAGGGTGCGTCAATCATCGCGCGACGGAGGCGGCGCGCGGCGCGCAAGCGGCGGACTGGCCGCTCGAAGAAATCATCGGCCGCGGTTATGCGCTGGCCGCCTTTTCCAGTGCGGATATCGATTCGGACCGCGCCACGGTTAGCGACGGATTGTTCGCATCCATTGCCACGGACCGGGGACCGGGGAACAACCCGACCAACCGCGGAACCATCGCCGCGTGGGCTTGGGGATTTCATCGGTGCGTGGATTATCTGACGACGGCGCGGGAAATCGACGCCACCCGCATCGCTGCGTTGGGGCACTCGCGCAACGGCAAAACAGCGCTCTTGGCGGCAGCATTTGATGAGCGAATCGCCCTGGCGATTCCTCATCAGGCGGGCTGCGGGGGAACCGCTCCGAGCCGGGGAACGGTGGGCGAATCGGTGAAGAGGATTAATACGGCCTTTCCTCACTGGTTCAATGGCGAGTTCAAGAAATTCAACGAGGACCCAACCCGGTTGCCGTTCGACCAACACTGCCTCGTGGCCTTGTGCGCGCCGCGCCCGGTCTTGTTTTCGAACGCGCAGGAGGATCAATGGGCCAATCCCTCGGGGCAGTTCGAGATGTTGCGCGCCGCAGATCCGGTTTACCGGTTCCTGAGCGTTGAAGGAATTTCTGCGACCGAGCCCCCGCCGCCTCGGAGACTCATTGACAGCCGCCTCGGTTATTATATCCGGGAAGGGAAACATTCCATGACGGCCGATGACTGGAAAATCTTTATGAATTTCGCGGATCGCCAGTGGGGGAACCGGGGCCGCTGATCCGATCAAAACACCCCCGTCCGATATCCAGGCTTTCAGAGGGCCCTTGGGCGTGCTAGCTTCGCTGGGAAACACTGGAATGAAAAGCTGGCATGTCATCGCATTGATTGTCGGGGGGGCTCTGCTGCGGAGTATTGCCGACGCACCCAAAGCGCCGCACTGGGCCTTTCAACCGGTGCGGGATCCCGCACTGCCGACGGTTACCCATGCCACGTGGTGCCAGACAGCCCTCGATCGCTTTATTCTCGCACGCTTGGAAGCAGACGGCCTCACCCCGGCCGCGCCGGCGAATCGGCGGGCGCTCTGTCGCCGGGCCACGTTTGATCTCACCGGCCTGCCGCCGTCCGAGGAGGAGATCAATGCGTTCGTCGCCGACTCTTCGCCCGACGCCTTTCCCCGGCTCGTCGACCGACTGCTCGACTCGCCCCATTACGGCGAGCACTGGGGCCGCCATTGGCTCGACGTCGTCCGTTACGCCGACACGGCAGGCGAAACGGCCGACTACCCGGTGCCGGTCGCGTGGCGCTACCGCAATTACGTCATCGATAGCTTCAATTCAGACAAACCCTACGACGAATTTCTCCGTGAACAGATTGCCGGCGACATCCTCGCCCGCACCGGCCTGCGGGAGCGCTACGCCGAACGCGTCATCGCAACCGGCTACCTCGCCATCTCGCGGCGGTTCGGTTTCGACTCCGAAAACTACCATCACCTGACCATCCAGGACACGATCGACACGGTTGGTCAGAGCGTGCTTGGCCTCAGCTTGGGATGCGCTCGTTGTCACGACCACAAGTTTGACCCGGTCTCGATGCCAGACTACTACGCGTTGTACGGCATCTTCGACAGCACGCGGTACGCCTTTCCCGGTTCCGAGCAGAAACAAAAACACCGAGCGATGACCCCGTTGCTACCCCCCGGGGAATCGCAGCCCAAGTGGCGGGACTTCGAGGCGAACGTCGCGGCGTTGGCCCTGAAACTGGAACGACAAAAGCAGCCCGTGCCGGCGGCCGTATTGCGGTCGCTGGACGAGCTCGATGGCGACTTTGAGATGCAGGCCGCGGCGGCCGGCGGTAGCAAGGGCGTGCTCGTTCCTCCGTGGATTTATGACGGGCCAATCGCGATCACCCAGGACGCGCAGAGCCCGTTCAAGAACCTTTACCCGCTTGGCAAGGTCGGTGGAAGCGTGACGACCGGCACCAATGGCTACCGCATCGCGCAGGCCCTTCATCCGCGCCGGATGCGCGGGCAAAGTGGCGTCCTCCACGTCAACCTCGACTTCCGCATCGGGACCAACCAAGCGCCTGCACCGGGCCTCCATCGGTTCTGGCTGGGCGCGCAACGGGCGGGACCCGCCGTCGAGGTACTCTTGACCGCGGAAACCATCTCAGTACGCACAGGCGACCGCGTTGAAACCCTCCGTGCCCTACGGACAAACCAGTGGCACAACCTCCAACTGACGCTCAATCTCGGGTCCGGCACCGTCTCCGGAAAAATCGGACTACCCGCCGACATCGTGAACTTCTCCGAACGCCCATTGGCGGCGAGTTGGACGGGTGCCCTGGATTATTTCGCAATCGATTCGTCGGACGAATCCGGCGTGCTCCGGCCGGGCATCGCCTTCGACAACCTGGGCGTGCAGACATCCCCGATTCCGGCAGTTTCCACCGTGCCTGCGGCGATCGCGATAGCACCGGATGAGCCGAACTCCGGGATGGCGAGGAAGGAACTCGAAGCGCTCCTCGCCGCAGGCCCGTTTGACCTCGCCTACGCCGTCAGCGAAGGCACGCCACACAACGCCCGAATCCAATTGCGCGGTGAACCGGATAAGCCCGGCGATGAAGTGCCCCGCGGTTTTCTTCGAGCCTTCGGAGGCGGCCCACTCCCGCAGGAAACCGTCGGGAGCGGCCGGCTGGAATTCGCGCAATGGCTAACGAGTTCCGCGAATCCTCTGACCGCGCGCGTCATGGTAAATCGAATTTGGCAGTATCACTTCGGACAAGGCTTGGTCAAGACGCCGAATGACTTCGGGATGCGGGGTCAAGCCCCGACCCATCCCGAATTGCTCGACCATCTAGCGACGCAGTTCATCCGGAGCGGTTGGTCGATCAAGGCGATGCACCGACTCATCCTTTCGAGTGCGGCCTATCAACAGCAGGGGCAGTATTCAGGGGGCAGTGATCAGGGGGCAGTGGTCAGTCGTCAGTCGTCAGTGGGGAGTGATCAGTATTCAGTCGGAGGGGAGACCGACGCCCGTTCGAGGGTTACGTCCAGGGGCAAGACCGGACTAACTATGGTCTCACAGAACACCGATTACTTCTCCCCCTTCCCCCGCCGCCGCCTCGGAGCTGAGGAGACCCGCGATGCTCTTCTGCTTGCGAGCGGGGCTCTTGATTCGTCGCCCGGGCGCGAGCATCCGTTCCCAGCACCAACCGGTTGGGGCTACTCGCAGCACGGCCCATTCAATGCTGTCTACGACCACAACCGACGCAGTGTTTATCTCATGACTCAACGGATCAAACGGCACCCGTTCCTCGCCCTCTTCGACGGGCCGGATCCGAACGCGAGCACGGCCGAGCGCCGCACGACCACCGTGCCCACGCAGGCACTTTTCTTTCTGAACGATCCGTTTGTTCACGCCAACGCCGAGAAGTTTGCGCAGCGTCTGCTCGCCACCGGCAATGTTGAAGCGAAACAGATCGAAACCGCCTATCGCCTCGCCTTGGGGCGTAGTCCAACCACCAGCGAACGGGCCGAGGCTGCCGAGTTCCTTGACGCCTACCGCGCCGAGATGGCGGCGATCGGAAAAGCCGAGCCCGGGAAGTCGGCACTGGCCGCATTTGCACGTGTCCTGTTTGGTAGCAACGAGTTTCTAACCGTCGATTGATGACCCGATGAAACAATTCCCCCTGTTTGCCCCTTCTCGGCGTGGATTCCTCCGGTCCATGGTCGGAGGGTCCCTGCTCTATCCTGGCCTCGTTTCGGAGTTGTTGGCCGCGGAATCCGAGCGACCACCCCAGCCGGCGGATCCACTCGCTCCGCGGCCCCCCCATTTCGAACCCAAGGCCAAGCGCGTCATCTTCCTCTACATGAGCGGCGGCGTGTCGCACGTGGATTCGTGGGATCACAAACCCAAACTCTTCGCCGATGCCGGCAAGACGTTGTCGGTGGACGAATTCCAGGGGCGCAAAGGGGATTTCAAAATGTTCGCCAAGCGGCCCCAGTGGGAGTTTGCCCGCCATGGCCAGTGTGGCACGGAAGTCAGTTCACTCTTCCCGCACATGGCCGGGTGTGTCGATGACCTCTGCGTCATCCGATCGATGAAGTCCGATCATACCAACCACTACGAGGCGACGCTCGGGATGCACACCGGGTCGTTCACGTTCGCCCGACCCAGCATCGGCTCGTGGGTCAGCTACGGTTTGGGCAGCGAGAATCGCAACCTGCCGTCGTTCATCGTCATTGCGCCAAAGACTCCCTATGCCGGCGGCCAAGTCTGGGCGGGCGATTTTCTTCCGGGCGCCCATCAAGGAACGTTGGTGGTACCCGGAGCCGAGCCGGTGGCGAACATCAAACGCCGCGTCGCGACGAGCCGCCTGCAGGAGCTGGAACTGGGAGCGATGGAAAAAATGAATCGTCACCATTTCGCTTCCCGGGCGGAGGACCCGCTGTTGAGCGCGCGAATCAAGTCTTTTGCAACGGCGTTCGGAATGCAGATGGAACTGCCGGACGCGTTCGATCTGTCCCGGGAAAGCGACGCGACGCTCCAACTATACGGATTGGAACGTGGCAGCACTAAGGGCTTCGCGTGGCAATGCCTGGTCGCCCGCCGACTCGCCGAACGGGGCGTTCGCTTCGTCGAATTAATCGACGTTGGCTCGTCGGACAATTGGGACGCCCACGGCGACATGCTCACGCACACACCCCTCGCGAAAAATGTGGATCAGGCCGTCGCCGGCCTGCTGCGGGACCTGAAGTCCCGAGGAATGCTCGACGATACATTGGTCGTCTGGACCACCGAGTTTGGCCGTACGCCCTTTAACAACAGTGCCGACGCCAAGGGCCGCGAGCACCATCATTGGGTGTTCTCCTCGTGGCTCGCCGGTGCCGGGGTTAAGCCGGGAACCGTCTATGGCGCATCGGACGACTACGGCATCAACGTGGCAAAAGACCCAGTGCACGTGCACGACTTTCACGCCACCATCCTGCACTTGATGGGACTCGACCACGAACGATTGACCTATCGGCAGACGGGCCGCGACTACCGGCTCACGGACGTGGCCGGCGAAGTGGTGCGCAGTATTCTCACCTGAGCGGAAAACGGGAAATAGTCTCGAATAATCACTCCCATGAACTCAAGAAATCGCCCGAACCCAACTCCCCGCGAACAGCCCGGATTCACTCTCATCGAACTTCTGGTCGTGATCGCCATCATTGCCATTCTTGCTTCGATGCTGCTGCCGGCCCTCGGCCGGGCGAAGGCGAAAGCGCATCAGGCCAACTGCCTGAGCAACCTGAGACAGATGGGCATTGCATTCCATCT
>CAMAUY010000117.1 GCA_945861565.1 Akkermansia muciniphila | reverse complement strand
TTCCCGAGTGAATGATAGAGAGCCACTTCCAGAGCGCGAAAGGTTCGAAAACCATAGGCCCGTCTGGTAGTCACTCGAATCTTATTGTTGAGACCTTCGACCGCGCCGCTCGAAAGCTCGCCCTTCGCCCGGAACCAATTCAAGATGAGAAAAAGGGGTCGGTTCTTGGTATTGACAACTTCTTATTAGGCCATCGCGCCGGGGGACATGGCCCGCAAATTCCGAGTGGAGTATCTCGGCACGAATTATCACGTCATGAGTCGGGGGGATCCGTGTGAGGAGATTGCGGAGATGCTGACCCGGGCGGCGAGATGACACCGCATGGTCCGGGAGCGCCGGATCGATTTGCGTGTCGGTCACTTAAATGGACAGCCGCCATAAAGGCACTCCAGATGCTTAACCCGTTGCGGGAATATCTGGAACTCTCCCCACCTCGGACACGGTGCTGGATTGAGAGTAATGGAATCAGGCATTGCCCAGGTGCACGGTGAGGTTGTTCGCCGTCACGCAATTCACGCCCCGTGTCCCTCACACCGCCCGAGGGCAGGGTGAGGGGGTGGTTCATGGCAGAGGGCTACCGGGACTCGGACAGTTTGACCTCAACAGCCCAAGGGGGTCATGCTTCGGTTCCTGATGATTATTGCCCCATCATTGCTCGCGTCGAATTTTGCCCGCTTTGGGAATGAAGCGGCGCGGGCCCATCGTTCCGGTGCCGAATGGCTGCACCTCGACGTCATGGATGGGCATTTCGTGCCCAATATCTCGTTCGGGCCCGAAGTCGTACGGGTAGTACGGCCGTACTTCAAGCGAGAGCTCGATGTCCACTTGATGTGTTCGCGTCCGGAAATCTTACTGGAACCATTTGCCGAGGCCGGAGCGGATTCCATCACAATCCATGTGGAGCTTGGAGCTCAGGTGACGCCGTTGTTGTGGAAGATCCGTTCGCTCGGAAAACGGGTTGGCCTCGCGGTCAATCCGGCAACCAACATCGCCGAGGCTCGGCCGTACCTTAAAAAGTTGGATTTGGTGCTCATCATGACCGTGAACCCAGGGTTTGGCGGGCAGCCGTTCATATACGAGACGTTGCCCAAGGTTCAACAATTGGCGGCGTGGCGGAAGGAACTGGGGCTGAACTACCGAATTGAAGTGGATGGAGGCATAAACTTCGAGACGGTTAAGGAATGTGCCCGATGTGGCGCCGACACGTTTGTGGCGGGCACTTCCCTGTTCCAGCGGAAGAATTTGGGGGCTGCGGTTCGCCGCATGCGCAAGTTGGCCATCGCGGCTGGGGCTTAACCGGGTTGTTGCGCCGCGCGGTACTGAATTCCAAAATGCTCGCCTCCTTTCTTGCAATGGTCTTGTTCGCGACATCGGCCGTGACGGCCCGTCGCAGCGTTGCCCGATTGGGGCCCGCTTCCGCGAACTTTTGGCGCATTCTGGTTGCCACCGTCGCGCTCGCGATCTTTTCGCACGGGTGGGGGCAAGGTCTGGGCGGTGTGGGCTGGGGTTGGTTTGTTGTCAGTGGCCTCGTCGGATATGGAGTGGGCGATTTTGGTTTGTTTCGTGCACTGCCCTTGTTGGGAGCGCGGCTTGCCGCATTGATGACCCAGTGTTTGGCGGCACCGCTTGCCGCCGCCATTGAATGGTGCTGGCGTGGGACAACGTTGGGTGCGGGAGAACTGATCGCGGGAACGGTCATTCTTTCAGGCGTGGCCTTGGCGCTTTCCGGTGGCGAGAGTGGGCCTGCGGGCGGAATTCCACGGCGGATTCCAGGGTGGGGAATTGTTTTTGGCGTTCTTGCGGCGGCCGGGCAGGCCGGAGGCGCAGTGCTTAGCCGGCACGGCATGCACGTAGCCGAGACTGGCGGCGCGATGGTCGGAGGCTATGCCAACGGCTTGTCGGTGGCGTACCAGCGTATTTTGCCCGGACTCGCCTTTGGCGTGGTTTGGTGGATGCTGGACTCGGCGCGACGCAGCCCGTTTCGAATCGGCAAACGTATTCCCTCGGATCGCAGCGCATTGCCTTGGGTCATTGCGAATGGACTCGTGGGACCCTTCCTCGGCGTTGGGTTTTACCAACAAGCTTTGCACGACCTGCCGACCGGAGTGGTACTGTCCATCGTTGCCCTAACCCCACTCGCGGTGATCCCGCTTTCGATGGCACTCGAGAACGATCGCCCAAGCCGGCGGTCCGTGCTTGGGGGCGTTATTGCCGTTCTCGGCGCCGCCTACCTCGTCGGGGGCATTCGGACTCTCGCCCAATGGTGGTCCGGTTCCTCGCCATGATTCGGATCAGCTACGACCTTCGTCGGCATCGATATAGTCGATAAAAATCTGGATATCATCGCGATGCGCGAGACCCGATTGTTGCTTGCGCAATTGCAGGCGTTCGCGAAGCACGGTGTCGTTTTTGCGGCCGTGATTGAGAACGAAGTTGTTGAACTCGTGCTGTTCCGCTGGCCGTTTCACATTCGTTCGGACCCAATCGCAGACTTCACCATCGGTAATGGATCCTCGGACGATCTCGATGAATTGTGAGGCGGTTAGGCCGGCGGCTTTTAACCAGCGATCGTCGAATCCTTTCGTCGCCAAATTGGCCTGGTACTCCGGGGGCAGCTTTCCAGCGAGGTTCAAACGGATCTTGTCGATAAATCGGGGCAGGTGAACCCACCCAGCCATGGTTTCGCGGGGACTTCGGGGGAAGAGAATGGAGCTCATTCCCGAGTCTGTCCGTCGAGAGGTGAGATGTCCAGCCAGGGTCTGGCCCGGTCGGCATAGGGTGTGAGACAAAAATCTTCACGAGTTCCAGCATCAACCAAGTTACTCCTGCCAACGGGTCGATGCCTTGATCGGGCTCTTCCCGACCGGAGCCACGCGGTAGGATTCGCACGCGAAGGCACGAAGCAAAGCAGTGCCGGCTCGGGCAACAACCTCGGCAAGGATCTGACTCGATTCGGATATTGCCGGGGGAAGAACCGCGGATTCACACGGATTGACGCGGATAAGAGGAAGCCGTTGCCACTCACCTTCTGAGTGAGCGCCTGGAATCAGCGTTTATCGGCGTTGATCCGCGGTTCCAAACTCCGGTTGATTGGATTACTGAATTATCCAAGCAGAGCGCCTGGTCAAAAAAAGGCTGCAAACTGAATCTTTTCAAATTTTTATCTCACACCCGGGCGGCATACGGCCCTGGCGGAGGCACCACTGAAAACCCGCACTTGATATTGCCGTTTCATCGGCGACGTTTAGCCCCGGTTCGGCGGGCGGTGTCCGGCGATTTGGAATCTTTAAGCAAGGAATACTTTTTATGGGCCTGATGGATTATCTGAAAACGCAGTTGCTCGAAATCATTCAGTGGGAGGACGACTCCCGCGACACCATTTCGTGGCGGTTTCCCGACAACGACAAGGAGATCAAACGTGGCGCACAGTTGATTGTACGGGAATCCCAGTTGGTGCAGTTCATCTATCTGGGTCAGTTCGGCGACACGTTTGGTCCCGGCAAACACACGCTCGTCACCGACAACATCCCGGTTCTGTCGCAAATTAAGGGATGGAAATACGGATTCGAATCCCCGTTCAAAGCGGATGTTTATTTCGTCAATACCCGTCTCTTTACCGGCAACAAGTGGGGCACTCAAAACCCGATCATGCTGCGCGATGCCGATTTCGGGATCATCCGGGCACGCGCGTTTGGCACCTACGATTTCAAGGTCAAGGATGTAAAGGTGTTCCTCAAGGAGGTTGCGGGTACGGACCACCATTTCCGGCTCGACGAATTCGCGGATGTAATGCGTTCACGGTTGGTCAGTGTGTTTACCGATGCGTTGGCAAAGGCGAAAGTGCCCGTGTTGGATTTGGCCGCCCGCTACACCGAGCTCGGAGAGGCATTGCTCCCGATATTGAACCCGTTGCTGCTGCAGCGATACGGGCTCGAACTGGGTAGTTTCGTCATTGAAAACGTCTCGGTCCCGCCGGAGGTCGAGCAGGCGATTGACAAGCGATCCAGCATGACCGCGATCGGAAACCTGAATGACTACGTCAAATTCCAGATGGCCGAGAGCCTTGCCAAAGGCGAGGGCGGCGGGGGAATTGCTGGGATGGCGGCGCAATTTGGTATTGGAATGCAGATGGCTCGCGATCTGGGCGCGACGGCAGCACCGGCGGTCGCTGGTGCCCCTCCGGTGATGGGCGGCGCCGCTCCGCCGAGTTCATTCATTCCCTCGCCCATGAGCGCCGCGTCTCCGGGTCCCACGGCCTTGCCAACGGGAGGCAGTGGCGGGGGCCTGCCGGAACTGTTGGGGCCGGTTGATGCCGCCAAGGTGCTTGGAGTTGACGAAAGTGATGTCGTGGCCGCACTGACGGATGGCTCACTGAAGGGCAAACGAATTGGCACCCAGTGGCGCATCACCCGAGCGGCTCTCGAGGAGTTTCTGAAGAACTAGGAACGGGCCAAGGAATTCCAAGTCGAGTCGGGATCAAAATCCCGGTGGTTGGTGCGAATCAAGAGAACGAGCGCTATGGCTGAGGCACAGGCACGGCAGAAGTATTCCTGTCCCGCTTGCGGGGCTGAGGCGGTCTGGAATCCAGCGAAACAGGCGCTGGTTTGCGCCTACTGCTCGGCTGTGTCGCCCGCGACTCTGGAACTCAAACCGGGGAGTCCCGACGTCATCGTGGAGCATGATCTTGTGACCGCCCTGCGCGGCGTACCCGACAGCTCGCGGGGATGGCAGGCGAAAAAGACGTCCGTCCGGTGCCAGAGTTGCCAGGCGATCTCAGTCTTTGACGAGAACCGTGTGGGGCAGCGATGCGATTTTTGCGGATCGTCATCCCTGGTTCCGTACGATCAGATCAAGGAATCGTTCCGGCCGGAGAGTTTGTTGCCCATCAAGGTGACCGAGGCGGCGGTTCGGGAGAAAATCCGGGAATGGTATGGCACGCGCTGGTTTGCTCCGGGAAAGCTGGGGACCAAGGCGATGACGGATCAGGTGAAGGGCATTTATATCCCCTACTGGACGTTTGACGCCCGAGTTTTCGCCCACTGGGAGGCGGAATCGGGGTACTTCTACTATGTGACCGAGGAAATCCGGGACGCACAGGGTAACCGGCAGACGGTCCGAGTTCAGAAAATCCGTTGGGAACATAGCGCGGGCGATTTGGAGCATTTTTTCGACGATGAGATGGTATGCGCATCTAAAGGTGTCGATCCCGATTTGATCCCCAAGCTTCAATGGCCCACGAAAGAACTCGTGCCGTACGACGCGGGCTTTCTCGCCGGTTGGATAGTCGAGCGATATCAACTGGATCTGGTGGCGGCAGCCGAAAGGTCCCGGGCGATCATGGCTTCGAAGTTGCAATCACTCTGTGACGCCAAAGTGCCGGGCGACACGCACCGAAACCTCGAGATCCAACCCGACTGGTCCGGGCAGACTTTTAAACACATTCTCGTCCCGATCTGGCTCTTGACCTATCACTATGCAGGGCGGAAATTTCAAGTGCTCGTCGACGGCTACCGCGGGCAGATTGCCGGAACGCATCCCCGCAGCTTCTGGAAGATATTTTTTCTCGTCCTGGCAATTCTTCTGCTTCTGGGCTTGATTCTATACTTCACGGAGTCGTGATGGACGGTTCTATTTCGTCACGGGCAGCGGCACTTGTCCCGGTCGCCCGAGATAGTATATCAAATCGCGCATTTCCTGCTCGGAAATACTGGCTAGCGATCCTTCGGGCATCATCGAGTTTTCGCTGAGCTCGATGCGTTTCACCTCGGATCGCGGGAGGCTTATTCGTTCGTTAGCCGTCTGGATGACGAGTGATGTCGCCTCCTGGGATTTTACGATGCCCGTGACAACGCGGCCATCGTTCAGCTCGACGGTGGAAACGCGGTACTCATTGGGAATGACCGCATTGGGGAACGCAATCGTCTCCAGAAGATAGTCGAGGTCAGTCCGGTTTGCTCCGGTGATATCGGGACCCACGTCACCTCCCGTGTCGAACAATCGGTGGCACGGTGCGCAGGTCCGGTTGTAGACAACCCGGCCTCGGGGAGCATCGCCCGGCTGGGAGCCTCCTGCTCGATACTGCTTTTTCAGCCGCTCAATTTCCCGCAGCATGTCGGTGCTTGTCTCGCGCATGACGCCCCAGAGTTTGTCGAGTTGGGTGGATATTTCCGGATCCTTCAGACTGCGCATCTGCCGGACAAGATCGGCGGTGAGGTCCTTCGGCGGGATGTTCGACGATTCCACGGCACTCAGCAGCGGGCGGGCAAACGAAACGCGCGATGCGAGCGTGTTCAAGGCATCGCGTCGCTCGATTGGGGTGAACGAAGTGTATCCATCGATCAACAGTTTGGGCGTCTCGTCAATCTGGAATGCCGCGAGACCTCGAATCGCCGCTCCACGCAGGCCTGGATCCGCGACGAGCCGCACCAGCAGATTGGGAACTTCCGGGTCGCGCACGCCGCGAAGCGCCGCGAGAGCGGTTTGTCGTGATTGCAGAGAAATACTTTGGTCGCTCACCGTGTGGCGGATCGATTGCCGAGCCGCATCGCTACCAAAGATCAGGGCAATCAGTTCCGCGGTCGATCGGAGTTGTAAATTATTGGCGCGGGCGAATCGGATTTCCAGCGCACTCCAACCCTCCGGCATGGGGACATTGCTCCGGCCTTCTAGCCCCTTCTGGATTCCGCGCAGCATATCGAATTGCACGGTCTCATCCGTCGATCGATTCAATATTTCGGTCAACCGTTCGAGAGGTTTTCCCGGTGTGTCGGATGCTTGGGAGAGTTGGGTCAAACGGCGGGCAATAAATTCACGAATGATCGGAATACGGCTGACTCGAAGCAGATCGAGGGCCCGGTCGGGGTTGGCGACGACGCATCCTTCGGCGGCATACCAGTAGAGCAGGGGGAGATTGTGATCCGTGGCGTCCTCCGCGTGTTGGACCAGCTCGATTAATGGCAGCCATCGATCCTCGACGGGCAGTCTCTGAAGCCCGCTGGCGATATGTCGACGCACGACCGGAGAGGAATCCTCCCGGGCGATGCGAGTCAGGTTGGCAACCACTTCCCGGGACGTGGGTTCGAATTCCCCATTAAAATAGAGGGAAGCGTTCTCGCAAATGAGATGAATGGCCCAGCTGCGTATCCAAAAATCCGAGTCACGGGTAAGTCGCTCCAATCTCCCCAGCTGCAGAGCACCCGTAACATGCAGTGTCCACAGCGCCCGCAGGCGGACGGGGGTTTCGGCTGAGCTCGCGAGTGTTTCCCTCAAGCCATTCAATGCCGGAGCTTGCCTTGCGGCCAGAATCGGCCCGAGCCACGGCGCCAGGCTGGCGGGAATGCGGTCCTCCTGCATCAGCAGCGATTCACCCGTACGCCACAGTCGCTCCTGGAGAAGTCGTTGGGCATGGCGGCTGAGCCAGGTATTCGATGATGTCGCGAGTTCGACGAGTTCGGCATCCGAGGATTTTTGCAGATCCAGAGGGGTGACCGCCTGATTATTGTAGACGACCTTATAGATTCGGCCATTGCTGCGATCGTGGCCATCATCCCGGTTGTGATGACATTGATTGCGATCGTACCAGTCGATCACAAATACTGAACCGTCCGGATCCAGTCGCTGGTTTAAAGTTTGCGACCAGCTGTCATTGAACATCAGAAAATCCTGCCCATGCCGGCCGATGTAGCCCGAGCCAGCCACCTCCGGGATGTCGACATTCAATCGTTGACCATGGATATTGCCCATCAGGAGGCGCCCGTGGAACTCGTCCGGCCAGCTCAGGCCGAGGTAGCACAACATCCCGGCATGGGCGTGGCCGCCACCCGCCGAATCGCTTCGGCCATTCCCGGCGTGAGGACCTCCGGAGCCAGCGTAATGCGTGTGGTCCGCGACGGTTTTGATGTCCTCGTATACAAACGGAAATCGGGGCTTCCGGTTGCGTGGGTCCCGGTAGGGCTCATTGCGGAGCGTTTCTCCGGGGCCGACGCTGAAATGTTCACCCCCCTGACGCTCGTAGCGCCCTCCTTGGATCATATGCCAGAGGTGCGGAATGACACAGGCTTCAATCCAACACTGTCCATGCGCATCGAAATCGACGCCCCACGGGTTGCTGGTGCCTTCAGCAAACACCTCAAACTGATGCCGAGTGGGATGAAACCTCCAGACGCCCGCATCCATCCATTGCCGGTCCTTCTCCGCCGCGCCGGGTTTGCCGACGTGGGACGGACAGAACACACCGTGGCATCCATACAACCAGCCATCGGGTCCCCATGTAAAGGTGTTGAGGGTCTCATGTCCGTCGGCCTTATAGTCCCACCCATCGAGCAGAATCTGCGGATCTCCGGCGGGCTTCGGGGAATCGCCTTCGATCACGGGAACAAACAGGAGGTAGGGGGCGGCTCCGATCCAGATTCCGCCAAAGCCATATTGAATTCCACTGACCAGATTCAAGTTTTCCATGAAGACCGTTTTTCGATCCGCCTTGTGATCTCCATCCGTATCTTCGAAAACCAGAATCCGATCCGCGCCGCTGACGATGTCCTTCTGTTGATCGGCAACGCTGCCACCGAGGCCCGGAGGATTTCCGCGGCGACGTGGGTAGGTCAGGCCTTCCACGACCCAGAGGCGTCCGCGGTCATCCTCGCAGAAGGCAATGGGATTCCTCACCTCGGGCTCGGCGGCAAAGGCGTGCATGCGAAAGCCTGGCGGCAGCGTTGCTTTTGCGCACGCCTCCTCCGCCGTTAGGCCTGCAAACGGAACGATATCCGCGTCCGGTGCATCGGCGCCGATCAGTCGACAGGTCAAGACCCAAGCGAGGAGCACGGTGCTCAGGGCGGAATGGATTGAGAGTGCGGGGAACATTCCGCATTCTTGGCCAGCGGGCGGGGTAGGGGAAGGACATTGTTTCGCCGGCAATCCGAGTTAGGATGACGTCATGGAATCGGTCGGATGCATGGAAGACATTCAACAAAAGGTTTGGGACGGCGGGCGGATCGAGCCGTCCGAGGCTCGGGTCCTGTGGGATCTGCCGCTCGAAGAGTTGGGGGCATTGGCGGATCGTCGTCGGCAGCTCGCCCGAGCGCAGGCCTACGGTGGCCAAGGCAATGACGTTGTGACCTACATCGTGGATCGCAATGTGAATTACACCAACGTGTGCAACGTGTACTGCAAGTTTTGCGCATTCTGGAGGACCGAAAAGGATGACGACAGCTATGTGATTTCACTGGCTGAGATGGACCGCAAGATTGAGGAGACCCTTGCGCTGGGGGGCACCCAAATCTTAATGCAAGGGGGGCATCATCCCAAGCTTTCCAAGCAATGGTACCTTGACCTCTTGTCCCATATTCGCGACCGGTACCCGCAGATCAACATCCACGGATTCAGCCCGAGCGAATTCATCCATTTCCAGGAGGTTTTCCAGGAACCGGTTGAAAAGATCCTCGGCGATTTCGTGCGGGCTGGACTTGGCTCGATCCCTGGGGGTGGCGGCGAGATACTGGTGGATCGCGTGCGTCGCCGGATAGCTCCGTTGAAGGCGAGCACGGCCGAATGGATGGGCGTGATGGATGTGGCGCACCGAATGGGTTTGGCGAGCACCGCCACAATGATGTTTGGGCATGTCGAGACCCTCGAGGAGCGGATCGAGCATCTGGACGTGGTGCGAGCGCAGCAGGACATTTCGCTGGCGCGACTGGGGCATTCGGTGAATGGAAGGATCGGAGTGGTTTCGGACGTTGGAATCCCGGGCAATCCCGGGGAGTCGGGTGCGTCGAAACTAGGGGGTGCCTTCACGGCCTTCATCGCCTGGACGTTTCAGGCGGAGAACACCGTGCTCAAGGCACCCACGGTTGGCGCTCACGAGTACCTGCGCACGCAGGCGCTCAGTCGGATCTATTTGGACAACATCCCCAATATCCAGAGTTCCTGGGTAACGCAGGGCCAGGAAGTGGGACAGATCGCCCTGAAATATGGCGCCAACGATCTGGGTAGCATCATGATCGAGGAAAACGTGGTGAGCAGTGCCGGAACGACGTACTGTATGGGAGTGGCCGATATGCAGCGCCTGATCACGGACTTGGGATACCAGCCACGTCAGCGGGATAATTGGTACCGGCTTTGCCTACACAATCCGCAATGACTTCACATGAGCCGCGATAAACGGATTCCCACGGACGGCGGGCGGGGCCTAACGCAGAACCCGTTTGCCAGTTTGAACCTTGAAAATCTCCCGGACGGACCCAACGCGTTGCCGACAACGTTCCCGGCCCCGACGGAATCGAAGCGCGAAAAGGCGAACAAGAATCGCGGCCGCGTGGACATCGTTCGCCAGACCGCGCATCGCGGTGGGAAGACGGTGACCGTCGTCTCGGGCTTCGTCGGTATCGGCCTGCCCGAGAAAGAAAAGCTCGCGAAGCAAATGCAGCAGGTTTGCGGCACCGGCGGCACGGTGAAGGAAGGGCGGATAGAAATTCAGGGCGATCGGCGCGAAGCGATCGCCCAGATCCTGACCGAGGCGGGTTTCCGACCGGTGTTTGCGGGGGGCTGAGTCACCGAACTCATCGTCCGGCTTTGGGCCAACGGCCCGTGATTACTCAGCCCCGCCCAACGGGCTATCACATCGCGCCCTTTCAGGGCTGCCACCACTCAACGCCTTGCCCGCCTCTACCACCAAAAACTCGCCGCGCTGGAGGCGTTGAAGAAGTTGCCGCTAGCTGCGTCACAGTATGCCGGTAGAATCGTTAGCATATGAGTCCACAAGGCCGACTTGGCTAATGCCGATGCGCTAGCTTTCATTTCATCTGGATATCATCGTTCGGAAATGCAGTTGAGCAACGTCAATGATTGCCGCTCAACTAACCCGCGGCGGATTCATTAGCATGACCACCGGTCAGGGTCAGGCCGCGCAAAGTGACGGTGGTGCCACTCTTGATTTCAAAGATGCGGGCATTTTCGCCCGCGATGATCGTGATGCCGTGGCTCAGCAGAGACGCATCGATGCTCACATCGCTGCCGATGCTCAGCATGGAATGGGTCTCCAATCTGGGATAAGAGATAAGCTTGGGGAGTCAGTGAGGTTTTGGCATAATAGCCCTGCACAATGATATTGCGCGAAACCAAGGCCACTTCAGAGAGGTAGTACAGGAAAGTGTTCATTCCGTACTGGTGCGTTTCCCGAATCTTATGTGGTGCACCACATAAGATGCGGGAAAACCGCCTGTCCGGTTCGATGAGGGGCGGAGTCAGACGGTCATTGGCCTTGGTGCCTCTCAACCCGTCGGCTCCGCCTACTCTACACGGCGATTGCGTTGGTGACCGACCTGCGCGGCTGGGCGTGCCGAAGCGGGGACCCGACCAAATCACGCGACGTACGCGCCCCCGCCCATCCTGCAGTGCAGGGGGGCGTGGTGGTGCCGCTTTACCCACCTGGCTCGCCATGATAGCAGTCATTTGGTTATCGCTCCGCGGCTTTGGTCCCGGTCTTCGCAGGATTCACCGCGCCGGATTCCTCATGGAAGATGAAGTTGTTGATGCCGTCCTTCACGAAGAGAGTCCGATTCTGTCCCTCGTGCTGATTTGAACCAGAATGTCCTCGGGGGACTCCTTGGCGTATTCCACGAACACGTCGAAGTACTGGTCTTCGTTGAAGACGCCTGTGTTGATCAGTTCGTACTCGAACCCCTGGCGGCTGCGTTCGTGATTAGTCTGGACCAGAAATCGGGTTTCTTCCAGTCGAGTCTGTTCGGCCGTTTTCATGGTTGAATTCGTTCTTTGGACAATTGGTTGAGTGATTTCATGGTGGGCGCACCCCTATTGCGCTGGGATCGTGATCAAGGGCAGTTTCTCATTGCCACCGGTCTCCGCCAGCGTGAAGAAAAACGCAATCGCCGACATCGCGCGTTTCGTCCGCCAGTCGCCGACGTCAACCCAGAACCAGTAATCGCGGTACTGCACCGCGGCATAGGAGCTCGCAGGCTTGTCCTTGCCACTATGAATCTGGACGGGGTCCTTACGGGATTCCGAGGCGGCTTTTTCAAAAGAAGGCGCGGCACTGTGATCTTTGACATGCGCCTCCGGAACTTCCATGTAGCTCGAAAAGGCGCCCAGGATCTGCAGCATGGAACGACTATTAACGGCCAGCTCATTCTCCCCCGCACGCACCGGCGAATAGGTGAGCACGAATTTCTGCCCGGCCGCCTGCAACTTCAGCAATTGCCGGACCTCCGCCGCCTTCGCGGCGATGTCCGCAGCTACATCGTCACGCCGGAAGAACACCACAGCCTCTGAGCCTTTGAGCTTGTCCTCTTCGACGCGCATCCCGAACGCCCCGGCCGCCTGCACGTCGCGTATCAACTCCAAAGCGCGTACGAACTCCGGGTCCGCCTCCCGCACGATGCCCCCAGCGGCCGAACGATTGCGCACCCCGTTGAGCGACTCGACCGTCAGGGCCAGGATGAAATCCGCCGCATACCCCGATTGCAGCATGGAAAAAATATTCTTCGGATCAATCGGCGTGATCAATCCGCGGAGGAATTTTTCACCCGTCAGCGGCACGTAGGTGATGGTGGGCCGGTCGGTGTAGATGGCCTGCCCACCCGCCGCCAGGAAGTCGCCCTGGTAAGCGTTTGCTGAGGAGAGGGTGCCATTAACACTCACACCGGTCTGCATGGAATAGCCGCTGACAATGGACGCCACGTCCACGAAAACCGGCAGGTCCATGTAGCGCATCTTGACGACGTTGAGGAGAATCTGCTGCTTCCACGATTCACCAATGGCCGAGCTGTAATCAAAGCGGTCCACGGCCACGGTTTTGGGGCCGAGATGGGTGCAACCGGTCAAAGCTAGGGCAACGGACGCAACGGCGAAGAGTAGCACTGTTTGTTTCATGTTGGTTGAGATGCCGGTCATTACTCGCTTTTCGGCCGCTTGCCGGTGCCGGCGGGCGCGGCCTGGGAAACCCCGACCGCAGCTACAAGGGCGCCCACCAACGCGACGGCGAGCATGGTTTTTGTTTTCATATTTATTTGGTTGGAAAAAGCGACCGGTTAAATGTTGTTGAAATTTGGCATCCAGGTTGTTCTCGGCGGTGAATCCGATTGTCGCCTGGACCCCCAGGACGTCATCCCTCCGCCTTTACGACGACATAGTTTCGTTTGCCTTTGCGCAGCAGTAGATGCCGGGCGAACAGTAAATCGGAGAGGGTGATCGCTCGGCTGAGTTCTTCCACGCGCACGTTGTTCAGGTAGATACCTCCGCCTTCGACGTCCTTGCGAGCTTGTCCTTTGCTGGCACACAGGCCGGCGAGCACCAACAACTCCGTGATCGGAATTCCCGGTGCCGCGAGCCGAATCGTTTTGAGGTCGCGCGTGGGCACTTCTCCGACGATTTCATGGAAGGTCGATTCCGTGACTCCCGACAAGTCGCCGCCAAAGAGGATTTCACTTGCCCGGATTGCCTCCTGGGTAGCGGGAAGTCCATGGAGAAGTTCCGTGACGGCGGCCGCGAGCGCGCGGTGTGCGGCTCGTCCGCCCGGATTTGCAGCATGTTCGATTTCCAATTCGGCGATTTCTTGAGGGGTGAAGAAGGTGAAGTATTTGAGGTAACGAATCACGTCCCGATCATCGGTATTGATCCAGAATTGATAGAACCGATACACGCTGGTCCGCCGGGGACTGAGCCAGACGGTGCCGGATTCGGTCTTTCCGAACTTGGTGCCATCGGCCTTGGTGATCAACGGCAGGGTGAGTCCAAAAGCGGGTCGGCTGAGTTTTTTGCGGATCAGATCAATGCCAGCGGTGATGTTGCCCCATTGATCTGACCCGCCGATTTGCAGATCACAATGGTGTTGCCGGGCGAGTTCATAGAAATCAAATGCCTGCAGGAGCATGTAGCTGAATTCGGTGTAGCTGATGCCCACTTCGCGATCTTCCATTCGGGCCCGGATACTTTCCTTGGCGACCATTTGGTTCACGGTGAAGTGCTTGCCGATGTTTCGAAGAAAATCGAGGAGCGTGACGTGTTTCGTCCACTCCGCATTGTCGACGAGACGCGCCGGATTGTCGGCCGATTCAAATTCAAGCAGACGGGCCAGCTGGGGCTTGATGGCTTCGAGATTGGCCTTCAGATGATCCTGGGTCAGTAGCTGACGCTCCTGGGACTTGCCGCTGGGATCCCCGATGCTCCCGGTGGCACCCCCGGAAAGGGCGATGGGAATGTGGCCCGCCTGCTGGAATCGGCGGAGGGCGAGCAGGGGGACGAGGCTACCCACGTGGAGAGAGTCGGACGTCGGGTCAAAACCGCAGTACAGTGTTACCCGCCCCGCGGCGAGGCGGCGGCTGAGTTCGGGCGTGTCCGTGCAATCGGAGATCAGACCCCGCCATTGCAATTCTTCGAGAATGTTCTGCATGAACGAAGGGTAGGGAGAGCGAGCGTCATGAAAACAGAAATGCGTCGGGGAATTTCCAGGCAGCATCAGGCTGTTCTTGATGGAAACGCCGGGGCTTCTATTCCAACAGATTTTGGAGCAAGACGAGCGCGGTGCGGCGGATCTGCTCGGACTGACTTTCAAGTATGCGAAAACGCTCTGTCCAGCCGGGCTTCGCTTCGTTGCGGTCGCGCCAGAGGGTTTTGAGGACGCGTTCGGTACGTTCCACTTGTTGCATTGCGGAAGTGAGGGATTCGCGCCCTTCGTGCAAATCGGAAATATTGCCCACAAAGAAGCGGCTTATGCGCCGCCGGTCGAACACGGCTTGCAACAACATCACAGCCGTCTGCTCATAGGCATACCAGCGGAGCCGCAATGCGTCGCTCAGGAAACCATGCCGCAAGGCGAAGAACTCCGAACGCGGCCGCTCGGTGTACTGACGAATCTCCTGCGCTTCGGTCGGGAACCAATTATAGAGCAGCGCAAACGTTCCATAAGTGTCGATGAGTTGTTTGGAATTATTATGGTCGGTTGCGATTTCACCGACGCACAAGTCCTGTTGCAGCTCCAGGCAAATCTCGGGCAGATCGTGCAGCCGTCCCAGAACTTCCTGCCCGACGGCCGATCCGTAGTTGAAGTCGCCCGGAATCAGCCAGTACACGTCGTTTTCTCGGCCCGCCTCAAACGCCGCACCCAATCCCGTGTACCACATTTGGCAGGTGTCCACGCACCAGGCATCGAGAACTTTCGAATGCCGGGCGACGGTATTTGCCTTGAAATCGAGAAACGCCTTGTTTGCCGCGTTCGCGAAATGGGTCTTGCGATCCATCACTGTGATCGGTTGCGCGTACTTTTTTCTTTCCGCGCTTAAGCGGGCAACCAATTCGTAGAGTCGTTCTAAATTTGCGTAATCGCCGGGCTGCCGGAAAGGATAAATGATGACGGGATGAATCGTTCCGCCGGCGGGCGCCGCGGCCTTTTTATGAGCAGCCTCCGGCTGGGGTGTCGGTTTACCCGGTGCGGTGGGTTTCATGCCAGCATCCTCATTCAGGGTGAAATAAATTCCAAGCGTTTTGAGAAGAGGCTTCGAGCGAACGCAGCATCCCGATGTTTTGGGAGGATCCCGACGGGTGCATCCCGAAGTTGTTGGTAGAGGTTGTCGCGCTGCGACAACCCCTGGCGATTGGACGTTTCTGAGCGCGTGTGTCCCCGATGGACAATCGGCATTTGGAAAAGCCGCGGAGCGGCGGAAGACCTTAGCCCACGGCGCGAGCCGTGGGGATGACGTTCGAACAAAACGTAAGCCCCGGCAGGGGCGACAGAGCTGGAGGAGTGCGCCTTGTGCTAAATTCTCTGTCGCCCCTCCGGGGCTTGCGTGCGGCGCACCTGGGAACCCACGGCTGACGCCATGGGCTACGTTCTGACGGCGCTCCGCGCCTCCGGATTACGCCTCCGCTGTTAGAAGAGGGTCGATTTTGTAATCCCAGAATGGCCAATCTCCAGAGGTTGTCGCGCTGCGACAACCCCGCCCGCGTACAGCGGGCGGACAGGGGCCGCAGCGCGGTTCGTGCCGCGCCTGAACGGCGTGGGGAGGCCGCAGCGCGGCGTCCGCTACCTTCTCCAACAATTTCGGGAGGCACGGGCTTCCGACAGGGCAGTTTCAAGATTTTGACTTTAAGGAGGCAGGTGAAACAAAAGACGATGTAAAACTGGACAAAACTCGCTGACTTTATTTAACTGCCGGCATGGCCGAGCCTTTTACGCTACCCGAGCACGAGCAACAAACGCTTTTGGATG
>CAMAUY010000116.1 GCA_945861565.1 Akkermansia muciniphila | reverse complement strand
AGCTTTGAGCCTCAGCTCGCGCCGACGGGCGGACGGAGTTACCAAACCAGCCCCGGGTCGAGACGCTCCCAGAAGGAATTTCCTCGGTTTCGCAATCCCTCTCCCAAGAAAACTTCACTAATCACCCACTAATTCTTCTGAAGAGCCTGGAATCCTTACTCCGGTTCTCGCCACCGTGACCGAGCGGGCACTGCTGTTGCCCAATGATTCGGCCGCCCGGCAGGCGGGTGACCAGGTCGCCCTCGCGGGCGACGTGGCGGTGGTAGGCTCGAAGGGTTACAACAGTCTTCGGGGTGGGGTCTTCGTTTATGAACGACAGGGTGAGCAGTGGCCTTTGCGCCAATTGCTGATGGCTGACCTCAACCGGCGAGGCGGGAACTTCGACTTCCACCAGTTCGGGCATGGAGTGGCGATCTCCGGGCAGACCATCGTCGTCGGATGCCCCGGAGACCGGACCGAGGGGGGCAACGGGGCGGTGTATGTGTTTGTCCGCGCCGATAAATTCTGGACGCGCCAGGCTTACCTGCGACCGGCAAGTGGGGCTGGCAACAGTGCCTTCGGGACGGCGGTTGCCATTGATGGTGACGTGCTCGTGGCCAGCAGCCGGGGGACTTATGACGCCCCCGATGCCGCGGTCCGGCAGGGGCGGCTGCATGTTTTCCAGCGCAAGGAAGGCAACTGGATCGAGATGCAGACACTGGACTCGCCGTATTCGTTTGCCCCCACTTCAGGTCTGGCTCAGCGGACGGCCGGCTTCGGCCTCAACCTCGTGCTGGCGGGTGACACGCTGGTGGCGGGCGTGCCCGACGATCACTCCGTCGCCAGGGGGGTTGATAGCAATCATCTGGATCAGGCAGCCACCGAATCCGGGGCGGCGTGGGTTTACCGCAACGTGGCGGGCACCTGGATTCGCGAAGCGTATCTCAAGGCGTCGAACTCGCATCCGCGCGCAAAATTTGGCCACGCGGTGGCGCTGGCGGGCAACCGGCTGGTCGTGGGGGCGCCCGAAGAAGCCAGCGCGGGTATCGGCGTGAACGGAGATCAAACGCCGGTCACCGGCCTCCGGCCCGGGGCAGCCTATGTCTTCAACCGGGACGGTGCGATCTGGGCACAGCGGGCCTATCTGAAGGCAGCCGAACACAATCACGTCCGCGAGGACAAGGGGGACAAGTTTGGCATCAGCGTGGCGCTGGCGGGCAGCGCGGTGCTGGTCGGGGCGGAAGCCGACGACAACCCGGGCAAGGGAATCAACACCCCCGACTCGACTGCCACCGGTTCCACTGAATCTGGCGCGGCCTACCTGTTTCAGTTGTCCGCCGCCGGGGAGTGGACCCAGACCGCTTTCATCAAGGCCAAAACCGCCAACCGGAGTGAAGTCTTCGGCCGGTCCGTGGCGTTGGCTGGATCTTTCGCGCTCGTCGGGGTGCCCGGCAAAGGGAGCGGTTTCGTGCAGGGAGCCGCCTATACATTTTCGTTCGAGCCGGTCGCGCAGGAACTGGTGCTGTCCGCCTTCAACTTGGAACTGCCCGTCACCCCGGGACCGATCCGCTACTCCGTCGCACTCAGCGGCTCACCCGGGGCCGTGGTCGTGCTGGAGGGAACTGGGGATCTCGGCCTGGACGACGGCTGGACGGAGGCGGCGCGCACCACGCTTGACGCGCAGGGCCGCGGATCAATGGTAGGCACCACTGCCGCCAACCAGCAGTTCTACCGTCTGAGTCCGGTCGGGCCGTAAAGTCCTGGAGACAGCCATGCTTGGGCAAACGCCGTGAAGCCACGAGGGTCGCAGAGGAGCAGCATGATCCTCCGTGAGCAGTGTGATACGGTTCCGAATCCAAGCGGTCCTCGCCCGAATAATTCCCACTCCCCATGGACCGTGAATGAAAACGTGTATCCACACGGCGCTGCACCGTGGGAGAAGCTCCGCATCAGCCTGAACTACCGCCTCACCCATTCCTCCGGCGGGGAGTGAGATAGCATGTCTCCAACTGCGCGGTGTTCATCGTTGCGAAGAGCAAGGCTCGCTTGCATCGGCTGCAAATCGGCCGCCGCAACGAACTCGAGGCGGAAGTGCACGACGGTCTGACGGATGGCATGGAAGTCATTGTTTATCCCAGCGACGCGATTCACGACGGTGTGCGGGGGAGACATCGATAACGCGTTCAAATTGTGGTTAGCGTTAGGCAATCCCCGGTCAGCCTCATTCTCAATTTCATTGCAGGCTGCCACGAACAGTTATGATCTCGCACCCCCCCCAAACCGGCGATCGAGTTGGACTCGCGCAACGTGCGCCTCCTCGTTGGTTCAACTGCATTGGAGGGCGAAGTGTGTGTGCCTGGCGGTGCGGCGGGTATCGTGCTCTTTGCGCATGGGAGCGGCAGCAGTCGACGCAGTCCGCGCAATCAGGCGGTCGCCCGGGCGTTGCAGGAATCTGGCACCGGAATACCGTTTCTTCTATGACGCTATTTCGCAATCGTGGGGAAGCTGGCCAACGGTTGGCGAGGCGACTGACGAAATTGGAGGCTGCCCACATCGTTGTCGCGGTTCCCACCGCGGCCTTGTCGGTGGCGAACGAGTTTCGGCGAAACGTCGACAAATTCGTCGCGATCATGACCCCTGCTGATTTTGTTAGGGTCGGCCAATGGTACCAGGACTTCTCTCAGACGACGGACGAAGAAGTTTGCGAATTGCTCGAACGCCTCAATTGAAGCCATGCTCGGCTACCTCACTCGGGTCGATCCTGCATCCGCGAAACGCCCAACCGATGATGAAAGACACCTCACCCGCTGTTGCATGCCAACGGGCACTACCGGCTCGAAGAGCGATCCGCTCCACCGCCCTGGCGTCGTCGGAGGAACTCTTGGCGTTCTTGCTCAATCCGGGCTCTTATCCGCACCGGCCCAAGCAAGTGCACTTGCTGCAGACGCACGCCTCGTTCGTCTTTATCGCGCCGCCTTACGTTTTCAAAGTGAAGAAGCCGGTCAACTTCGGCTTCCTGAACTTCTCGAGCCTGAAAAATCGCCGCTACTTTTGCGAACGTGAGGTCGCGTTGAACCGCCGGCTGGCACCTAAAATGTACCTCGGGGTCGTGCCCATATCGAAAATCAAGGGGCGTCTCACGTTCGGCGCCAGAGGCATGATTGTGGAATACTCGGTGAAGATGCGCAAGCTGGCGGGTGCTCACTTTCTCGACCAGCGGATTAAGCGCGGCAGGGTGATTCCCGGCGACATCGACCGTATTGTCACGACCCTGAAAGCCTTTTACGAGAAGCAACACCCCGGCGAAGATGTTGAATCGTGGGGCCGGATTGACCGGTTGCGAATCAGCACCGACGAGAACTTTCAACAGATTGAAGAGTTCGTTGGAGCCGCAGTAATTTATACCGATGCCTCCAGCGGTGTGAGATCTGGGGTTGGGGGGGCGCACGATCGTCCTGTCAACGGGACGATTTCCCGTCCCGCATTCGCAACCATTCGCTTCTACACGAACGAGTTCTATAGATGCCAAGGCAATCTGTTCGCGGCCCGCGTGCGGGAAAAGTGGATCCGCGATTGCCATGGGGACTTGCACCTTGAACATATTCATCTCACGCCGGGCGATCTCAATATCTACGACTGCATCGAATTCAACGACCGTTTCCGCTACGTGGATGTGGCCAGCGATGCCGCGTTCCTGGCAATGGATTTGGACTACAAAGGCAGATCCGATCTTGGACGCTACTTTGCGCGGCGAATGGCTGTAGAACTCAAGGATGACGGGATGCCTCGCCTGATGGATTTCTACAAATGTTACCGCGCGTGCGTACGCGGCAAAGTTGAAAGCTTACAGAGCATGGCCCGTACCCTACCGGAGCTAGAGCGCCAGGCGGCGGCGGAAAGGGCGCGCCGGTACTTCAAGCTCGCTCTGCAGTATACCGTCGCGGGCTCGCAACCGATGGTGTTGATTGTCATGGGTCGCATCGCCTCCGGCAAGAGCACTCTGGCCCTTGCTCTCGCGGCTGAACTAGGCTGGCCCATCCACTCCTCCGACCGGTTGCGCAAGCAGTTGGCTGGATCGCCTCTCTACGAACGGGGTGGGGCGGCCGCGCGCCGCCGCCTCTACTCTGCGGCCATGACCGAACAGACTTACCGGAGTCTTTTAGGGGCGGCAGAAGCCGAAGTGCGTGAAGGCTGCAGCGTGATTCTCGATGCCACATTTGCGCGCCGCGAGCACCGTGCGGCCGTGTGCGATCATTTCTCGGCACGACGTTGCGCCGTCGTGTTCATTGAGGCGCAAACGAGTGATTCTGTGGCGAAGCAGCGCCTCAAAGCACGTGAATTGAATTTGAACGAGGTCTCCGACGCCCGCCTCGAAGACTTTCAAAAGCTGGACGATCATTACGATCCACCCGTGGAACTGTGCGGACGCCGTTTTGCTCCGGTGCGCACAACTCAATCTCTGGAACAAACCGTGACGCGCGCGCTTCATTCGCTAGCCCGCCTTCGCTTGGAATCCCCATGCCCATCGCCCTAAACGAAGACATTGCCGGACGGTTGGATGAAGTCGGCCGTATTCTCGCGGAGCAGGGGGCGAACCGTTTTCGAGTCCAAGCGTACCATCGCGCCGCAGCGGGGTTACGGTGTCTGGCCCGGCCGGCTTCCGAAATTTATGCCGAGCAGGGACTCGCCGGATTGGAGAAGCTGCCAGCCGTGGGCGAGAGCATCGCCCGCGCGATTCGTGACATCCTTCAACACGGAAGACTTGCCATGCTCGACCGGTTGCGGGGCGAACACGATCCCGTGGCGCTGCTTCGTTCCGTCCCGGGCATTGGCGAGGTGCTGGCGTGTAAGATGCACAATGAACTGGGGATCGAGTCCCTCGACGATTTAGAGGCCTCGGCCCACGATGGCCGGTTGGAGGGACTTCCTGGATTTGGCATCAAACGCCTCACGGGAATTCGTGATTCCCTGGCGCACCGATTGGGGCGCATTCGCAAACCACCGCAGGCGGAATCGTTCCCGAACGTTGCCGGAGACCCGCCCGTGGCTGAGTTGCTGGAGGTCGACAACGAGTATCGTCGCGAAGCGGCCGCGGATAGGCTCAGGAAGATCGCCCCCCGTCGCTTCAATCCAACAGGCAAGGCTTGGCTTCCCGTGATGCATACTACCCGCAGCATGCGACATTACACCGCGCTCTTCTCCAACACCGCTCATGCCCACGATTTGCACAAGACCAACGACTGGGTGGTACTGTTTTACGACGGCCTCAACGGCGAGCATCAATGCACCGTCATCACCTCGGAGTTCGGCCGGCTTAAAGGGATGCGAATCGTGCGCGGTCGCGAGGCTGAGTGCGAGGCCCTTTACCGGAAGCGGGGGCTGTCTTCAGTTTAACTAAACACCTGAAAACCGAAGCAGAATAGCTCGCTCAGCCCACAATTTCGCGGATCACGGTGCCCCCCGGCGTCATCGGTCGCGGGCGGCCTCCGGAATCTTCGATGATCACGGAGGGGTCGATCCCCATCGCGGCGTAGAGCGTGGCGATGAAGTCCGCGGGCGTGACCGGACTGGCCGTGGGGCGCTGCGCCTTGTCATCGGACGCGCCGTGGACGTAGCCCTGCTTCACGCCCGCACCGGTGAGCAGGATGTTGTAAAGGTACGACCAGTGATCGCGGCCACCGCTGCTATTGACCTTGGGCGAGCGGCCCATTTCGCCCATCACCACGATCAAGGTCTCGTCGAGCAACCCGCGCGCGTGCAGATCTTCGCAGAGCGCGGAGTAGACCTGGTCGAGCGAGGGCAGCCGAAAATCCTTCATGATCGGGAAATGCCGCGAATGCGTGTCCCACGCCGTCGGGTCGCCGCCAACTTTGTCGAAGCATTCCCAACAAACCGTCACAAAACGCACGCCGCGCTCGATCATCCGCCGCGCCGTAAGCGCCGCTTCACCGTAGAGATGCCGGCCATAACGGTCGCGGGTCGCGGGCTTCTCTGCCGTGAGATCAAATGCGCGCCATGGGCTGTTGGCGGAACTGGTGTCCGCCAGAATATCGAAGGCGCGTCGCTGATAGTCGTCGAAGCGTTCGTAGTCTTCTGAGTTTCCGATCCGCGCGGTCTGGGCCTGCAATTGCTCGGCGAGCTTCCGTCGACTGTTAAAGCGATCGAGCGTGATGTCGGAATTCAATTCCGTTCCCAACGGCACAATCCGTCCGGTCGGATGGCGCTGCACATCGTAAAAATCCTTGGGTACATAGGTGTCGCGGAGTTCACACTGAGTGATGAGCGGATCCCACCGTTGGCCGAGCCAGCCGGCGAACGGTCCGGGTCGCGTGATCTTCTCGCCCCAACCGGGATAACAGGGCATCCAGACGCTGGCGGGCATGGTGCGGCGCCCATTCCGCGAGAGATACTCGATGACACTGTTCATGCTCGGCGCCTGCGTGGGCAGTGTGGGCACGAGCGATTCGAGTTTGTCGGGCGGGGCGCCAGTCATGGTGTACAGCAGGCCGGCGCTGTGATCGTTCATGTCGTGCGTTGCCGAGCGGATCAGCGTGGAGCGATGCATCCACTTCGCCATGCGCGGCAGGTATTCGCAGAAATGGACGCCCGGCACGGACGTCGGGATGGAGCCGAATTCACCGCGAAATTCAAGCGGTGCCTTGGGTTTCGGATCGAACGTTTCCTGCACGGCCGGGCCGCCAAACAGGTAGAGCAGGATGACTGACTTGGCCTTGCCGCGCGCGGGAGCGATGATTTGCGCCTGCTCCGCGCGGACCAGATCCTCCAGGGACAGCCCCAGGAGCGAGAGTCCGCCCATGCGCAACATCTCGCGGCGTGTGAGACCGTCACAGACCTGCTTGGTTGTTCCGAGGACACGTATCATGCGGATGGCCCGGTGACTTCATGAGTCATGATGCGTGGCAAGCAGCCGGGATTGGCTGGAAATAGACCCCCGCTCGGCGCGCGCGTCAATCAGAAGGTCGCGCCGACCGCGTCTGTCGGTGGAAGGCAAAAACCTTCACGAATTCTAGAATCATTCACTTCACTTCGTGACCTTTGTGTGGAGGTTAGACGCTTTGAAGGGAATTCCTCACACAAAGATCACAAAGGTCGCAAAGAAGAATGGGCGCTCAGACTCGGGAGGCGCGGCGCGCCGCCAGACCGTAGCCCATGGCGCGAGCCATGGGGATGACGTTCGAACAATGTTCAAGCCCAGCGGGGCGACAGGTAGCACGCAGAGGTGGCTGTTCGTGCATCCTTCGCCCCTCGTGGGGCCTGGATTTACGTCGGGACACGCGGCGAGCCAAAGATCGCCGCTGGATTCGCCATTGATCCGGCGAGCGGACGGCTCGAACACGTGGCCAGCGGGCCGCTCAGTGACAGCCTGGCTTACATCGTCACAGATCGCACGGGGCGTTACCTGCTCGGCGCCTCGTATCCTGGAAACAAGATCACCGTCAATCCCATCAGCTCGCCGGGAAGGGTGCAGCCTGTCTTGCAGGTGCTGACCGATTATCCGAACGCTCATTCGATCCTCGCAGACGCCGGGAACCACCATGTCCTGGTTGCGACGCTCGGCAACAATCTCCTCAATGTGTTTAATTTCGATGCCGCGACGGGAAAGCTTTCTCCGAATGCAGCGGCGTCGGTTTCAATGAAGGAAAAAACCGGCCCCCGGCACTTCGTCTTTCATCCGAACGGCACGTTCGTCTATCTCTTGGGCGAACTCGACGGCTCCGTCCACGTCATGGACTACGACGCGAGCTCGGGCCAATTGAAGGAGAAGCAAACGGTCAGCGCGTTGCCGCCCGGTTTTCAGGGCGCACCCTCGGCTGCGGACCTTCACATCACGCCCGACGGGAAATTTCTTTACGGATCCGAACGAACTTCCAGCACGCTGGCCGGATTCAAGGTGAATTCTGCAGACGGGACGTTGTCGTCCATCGGGTGGGTGGCGACCGAGAAGACGCCGAGGGGGTTCAACATTGATCCGTCGGGACGTTACCTGCTGGTAGTCGGGCAACACTCCCACCAGATGTCGAGCTACCGGATCGACGCCACCACGGGGCAGTTGATCAAGCTTAGGGAATACCCGACGGGCAAAAGCCCGAACTGGATCGAGATCTTGGATCTTCCGTGAGCGGAGGGGTTTGGTCGTGAATTGTGCCTCGCTACGGTTCCACGCCCGTCTTGGAATAGTTATGGGCGTAACCGCGCTTCATGAATTTCAGATCACGATCGTTGGGCGGTCGGGCGGCCTGGTTATAATTGCCGGTCTTGGACATTAGAATCGTCGTGTCGTCCTGCCACTGCTGTGTGTTGGCGTGTCCGTCCGCCCAGCCCAAGGTGCTTTTCCGGTTGTGCCAGACGGCCATCACATCGACCCACTGATTTCCTGGTTTCGGGTCCAACAAAAAAGAGCCAACGTTAAATCCCCGATTGTCCGCTCGTTCCACGAAGACATACTTGGTGGAAGGGGTCACGATCTGACCGACTTTTTGGATTATAAGATCGACATGTTCCCCATTCAGAGCTCCGGCGATCGAGTAACTATCGAAGGCAAAACCACTGCCCGGCTGCAGTTTGATGCGCTGGTCTCCGAGACAATGATAGACGTTGACATCTTGCAGGTAGCGAAACAGGGAACCTTTGCGAATTCCCGCGTGGACGCCTTCGAGGGCCGCGGTTTTAGTCATTCCCTTGGACGGCGTGGGTTGCGGGGGCCAGCTCCAATCGTGCGGGCCTCCGACATTATTGCCTCCGACCATGACGTCGTTATTATCCGTGGCATACATGACCCAAGCCAACGCGAGTTGTTTTTGATTGCTTTGGCAGCGGGCTCCCGAGGCTAATTCTTTGGATCTGGCCAACGCGGGCAGCAACATTGCTGCAAGAATCGCGATGATCGCAATCACCACCAGGAGTTCGATGAGCGTAAATGCAGCGCGGTGAGGTTCGTTGCGAGGGGAGCTCGATGCGGGCATCATAAGTGGGTCTCGAAGTGCGTCTCGTTTTCGGCCAAGGAATGGATGGATGGCGATCTCCACGCTAAGAAATTGACGAATGGGCGTGCGGTTTCCGGAGCATTCGCAGGCTAGACTAGACCTCGGGAGGAAGTTGAGGCGAGAATGAACTCCGAATGAACTCCGAAAAACCGAATTGAACCGCTGACGTGAGAGGGGGACGACGATTTGGGATGCGACTGATACTGTGGGTCGCGGTGTTCCTATGGCTGATGCCAGGGCGTGCCGCGGATGATTCTCAGCCGCCGGCCGACCCAGTACATCGGCAGGCCAATCGTTCTTTGGCCGCCCTGGATTTCAATCGCGACCTCAGTCCTATCCTCTCGCGGCGTTGGATTAAGCAAGGGGCCAACTACGAGACCCACTGGGCCTTCGTGTCGCCCCCAGATCCGCCTCCGCCCCAAGTGGCTGATGCTCGTTGGGCTCAACAGCCGCTGGATTTGTTCGTTCTGGCGGGATTGGAGGCGGTCGGGCTTCGTCCCGCGCCATGCGCCGACCGGCGGACGCTGCTTCGCCGGGCCAGCTTCGATCTGATCGGTTTGCCGCCCACGCCGGAACAGGTTGCGGCCTTTCTCGCCGACACCTCTCCTGAGGCGTTTGCCCGGGTTGTGGAGTCACTGTTGGCCTCACCGCGCTACGGCGAACGTTGGGGCCGGCATTGGCTGGATGTCGCCCGTTACGGCGATTCCAACGGAGGCGACGAAAACCACTTTTACCCGCACGCCTTTCGTTACCGCAATTACGTGATCGACGCTTTCAACCGGGATCTGCCGTATGACCGGTTTCTGCTGGAGCAAGTGGCGGGTGACCTGTTGCCACCGACGGCGGACCTGGGCGAACAGGCGAAGCGGGTGACCGCCACCGGTTTCCTGGCCATCGGCACCAAGATTCTCGCGGAAAAAGATCCGGTGAAAATGCGCGCCGACATCGTGGACGAACAGATCGACACCTTTGGCAGGGCGCTCATCGGATTAACGCTGGGCTGTGCCCGATGCCATGACCACAAGTTCGATCCGATCCCCACCAAGGATTACTACGCACTGGCGGGTATTTTCCACAGCACTTCGCTGACGGATCAGCCTCTCGAGACGGAGGCTTATCAGGTGGCGATGGCTGCTCACCAATCCCAGATCAAGGACCTGGAATCGGAGGTGGCGGAAACCGATCGGCGTGTTCGAGATCTGCTGGACGAGCGAGCCCGCGTCGAATCGAAACCGAACCGCGCGCAGATCGACAAGATCCTGGAGCCGCCGGCCGCATCCGCCGCCGTGCTCAGCGAAGCCAGTACCCGCGCCCGGGTGCTGGCCGCGCAGCTGAGTGTACTGCGGACGAATGCTCCTCAGCCGGAAATAATCATGGCGGTTAAGGACGGCAAGGTGGGCGACGCGAAGATTCATCTCCGAGGCAGCCATACTTCGCTGGGAGCGCTGGTGCCGCGCGGCTTTCTAAGTCAGATCGGCAACGATGGACGTCCCCTCCTGGGGCAGGATCGCAGCGGCCGGCTGGAACTGGCACGATGGCTGACCCGCCCCGATCATCCGCTGACCAGTCGGGTCATGGTCAACCGGATCTGGCGTTGGCACTTCGGCAAGGGCATCGTCGGCTCAACCGACAATTTCGGTACCAAGGGCCAGCGTCCGACTCATCTGGACCTGTTGAACCATCTTGCCTGGCGTTTTATCGAGGATGGCTGGTCTCCGAAGGCCATGCACCGCCGAATCATGCTCTCCAGCACCTATCAGATGGTCTCGGTGGTGCGCGACCGCGAGGCGGAACGTGTCGACCCGGCCAACACGCTTTACTGGAAACGTGACGTCATCCGCCTCGAGGCCGAGGCGTTTCGAGATGCGGTCCTGCAGCTCGCAGGGGGGCTGGATTTCAGGATGGACGGTGCGCCGCCCAGGGTGAAGTCCGCGGATCCCTCGCCGGAAGATCTTGAAAGAAACCGGAAGGTTTATGAACAGTCGCCGCGCCGGACCGTTTACCTGCCGGTGGTGCGCTCGAATGTATACGATTTGTTGACGCTGCTCGACTTTCCTAACGCCTCCACTCCTGACGGGAGCCGGGCGACGACGACCGTACCGACCCAAGCGTTGCTGATGATGAATAATCCGGGGTTGATCGAACAGGCGGGACGCCTGATGGCTATCGTGCTGCGCGATCCGCGTTTTGGCACCGATCGTGCCCGGTTAAATGCTCTGTATGAGAAATTATTCAGTCGTCCGGCTACGGGGCAGGAGTTGGACTGGGGCCTGTCGTTTCTCAAGAGTTATGGGGCGGAAGAGGCGGGGGCGGTTGAGGTGGGAGACTCGGATGTCGCGTGGGTTGCGCTCGGCCAAACCTTGCTCATCTCGAACGAATTTGTTCACAACTGGTAAGCACCGACTTCGGATCCAGTCCCATGAACCCACGCCTTACCTCTCCCCCGTCCGGTGGGTGGATTTCGCGACGCGAGATGTTGCAGCGGATTTGCCTTGGATTCGGTGGATTGGCCTTTCACGCCGCACTGGCCACCGAGGGTCGGTCGGAGCCCTCTGGCGCGATCGCCGCCCATCCGCTGATGGCGGGTGTGCCGCTCCTTAGGCCCCGCGCCCGGCGCATGATTTTTCTGTTCATGCACGGAGGGCCGTCGCACGTCGATCTGTTCGACTACAAGCCCCGCCTCTATACCGAGCACGACAAACCGCTTCCGTTCCAGGAACGCGCCGTCCAGTTTGCCAGCCGCGGGAATCTGATGCGACCGCCGTGGGGATTCCGGCAGGTGGGGGCTTCCGGCCTGTGGATGTCCGAGTTGTGGCAACATCTGCCGCGCGTGGCGGACGAGTTGTGCATGATCCACTCGATGTGCGAGACCAATGTTTCGCATGGCGGGGCGTGCATGAAACTCCACTGCGGCGACGAAGCCTTCGTCCGTCCCAGCTTGGGCTCATGGCTCAGCTATGGCCTTGGTACGGAAAATCAAAACCTGCCGAGCTTCATCACGATTTGCCCCAGCTCGCTCCACGGTGGGGTGAACAATTATGGCGCTGCCTTCCTGCCCGCGATTCATCAAGGGGTGCCCTTGGGTACGCCGGGCTATCCCAACACCCCCGCCAAGGACGCGAAATTCAACTACATCACCCACCCGCATGCCGGAGACCGTCAACAAAAGCTCCAGCTGGAATTGTTGCGACGTCTGCATGAGGAAACCCTCGGCGCCACCGGTCAGAATCCGAATCTGGAGGCACGCATTCAGTCGTTCGAACTGGCGTTCCGCATGCAGACGGCGGCGCCCGCGGCGACCGACTTGTCCGAAGAATCTCCAACCACGCGCGCGCTGTACGGACTGGACGATCCAGAAACGGAAAATTTCGGGCAGATGTGTCTGCTGGCGCGACGCTTTGCGGAACGCGACGTGCGGTTCATCCAGGTGAGCCATGCCGGCAGTCTGAAGTTTAACAACGAACAGTGGGATCAACACAGCCATCTGGAAAAGGGCCATGCCCTCAATGTCCGGCAGATCGACAAACCGATCGCCGGGCTGATCCAAGACTTGAAAGGCCGTGGCCTGCTGGAAGACACGCTCGTGTTGTGGGGCGGCGAATTTGGCCGCACTCCCACCGCCCAAGCGGGCACTGGCCCCAGGGGACGGGATCACCATCCCGACGGCTTCACCCTCTGGATGGCCGGCGGCGGGGTCAAAGCTGGATTTCGTTACGGAGCCACCGATGAGTTTGGCTACCATGCGGTGGAGGATCGCTGCACGATCCACGATCTGCACGCCACCCTCCTGCATCTCCTGGGATTGGATCACACTCGGCTCACCTACGCCCACGCCGGCCGTGATTACCGTCTCACCGATGTCTTCGGCAGCGTTGCAAAAAAGATTCTCGCCTGATGAACGATCCTTCCGGGGTTATCCGTGCTGGCGGCATCCGGGTTGCGCCGGATATCCGGTCATGCGATTCCCTTTCCGCGAAAGATCGCTCGCCGAGTCCATTCCGGTCCATCCGGAAACGCGAAAGCCCGGAGCGATTCGCGTTTGATTTCGGAGGAATATCCCGGTTTCGTCGGCGCACAATAGCGACCCCTCTGGATGACACACGGATCGACAAAGTGCTCGTGGAGATGGTCGACGAACTCACAGACGCGACCCTCCATCGTCGGATTGAAACGGATGTAATCGACAAGAACGAGATGCGCGACGAGTTCGCACAGGCCGACTCCGCCGGCATGTGGACACACCGGCACGCCATAGCGCCGCGCGAGCGCCATGATCGCGAGGTTGTCGTTCACGCCACCGACGCGACAACTGTCGAGTTGGCAAATCTGCATTCCGCCGGATGCGAGAAACTGTTTGAACATCACGCGGTTCTGGCATTGTTCGCCGGTGGCGACTTTGATCGGGGCAATTGCGCGTGCGATTTCGGCGTGACCGAGGATGTCGTCGGGGGACACGGGCTCCTCGAACCACCAAATGCCAAAGGGCGCGAGCGGCTTAATCCACTCGATTGCCTCACGCACGTCGAAGCGTTGATTTGCGTCAACCATGAGCACACGGTCGGGACCGATTTCCTCGCGAATGATGCGCGCGCGGCGGACATCGTCCTCGAGCGATTGCCCGATCTTCATTTTGAAGTGCGTGAAGCCTTCGGCGATCGCCTCGCGGCAACGCGCGCGCACAACGTCATCCGAGTAGCCGATCCAACCACAACTTGTCGTGTAGGCAGGAAAGCCCTCGCGTTCAACGCGCGCGATGCGTTCGGCGCGCGTGGCATCATTGGCGTGCAGCATTGCGAGCATTGCGGTTTCATCGATCGCGTCGCGAATGCCGTGAAAATCGGTTGCGGCGACGAGTGTTTCGGCCGGCATTTCGGCCAGTAATTTCCACAAGGGTTTGTTCGCCACCCGCGCTTCGAGATCCCACACCGCGTTCATCAGCGCGGCGAGCGCGAGTTGCATGACGCCTTTCTCCGGACCCAGCCAACGAAACTGCGAGTCTTGCGCGAGGCTGCGCCAGAACGCACGACGATCGTTCGCGATGTTCGCAAGGGTCTTGCCCACGACAAGCGTCGAGAGCGACTCAATCGCCTGGCAGACGATTTCGTTCCCGCGCCCGATCGTGAACGTGAGCCCGTGTCCCGCAATCGGCGTGTCGGTGTGCAGCACGACGTACGCCGCCGAATAATCGGGGTCCACATGCACTGCATCGGAACCATGGTGCTCTTCAGAAGTTGGGAAGCGAAGATCGATGATCTCCGCGCGGGTGATAGTTGGGGTCGACATGAAGTTCAAAGTTTCGTCGGTTGTTCAGGAATGATTTCGCCTTTGACGGTGCTTGCCTAGCATTTCTCGGCAAGTGCCATTGGGTGCCACGCGTCTTGGAAATTCGACTCAAGCTCAGCCCACAATTTCGCGAATCACGGTGCCTCCCGGCGTCATCGGTCGCGGGCGGCCTCCGGAATCGTCGATGATCACGGAAGGGTCGATCCCCATCGCAGCGTAGAGCGTGGCGATGAAGTCCGCGGGCGTGACCGGACTGGCCGTGGGGCGCTGCGCCTTGTCATCGGACGCGCCGTGGACGTAGCCCTGCTTCACACCCGCACCGGTGAGCAGGATGTTGTAAAGGTACGACCAGTGATCGCGGCCACCGCTGCTATTGACCTTGGGCGAGCGGCCCATTTCACCCATCACCACGATCAAGGTCTCGTCGAGCAACCCGCGCGCGTGCAGATCTTCGCAGAGCGCGGAGTAGACCTGGTCGAGCGAGGGCAGCCGAAAATCCTTCATGATCGGGAAATGCCGCGAATGCGTGTCCCACGCCGCCGGGTCGGCATTAACTTTCTCGAAGCTTTCCCAGCAGACCGTCACAAAGCGGACCCCACGCTCGACCATGCGCCGCGCGGTGAGCGCCGCTTCGCCGTAGAGATGCCGGCCATAACGGTCGCGGGTCGCGGGCTTCTCTCCCGTGAGATCAAATGCGCGCCACGGACTGTTGGCGGAACTGGTGTCTGCCAGAATATCGAAGGCGCGCCGCTGATAGTCATCAAAGCGTTCGTAGTCTTCGGAGTTGCCGACACGCGCGGTCTGCGCCTGCAATTGCTCGGCGAGCTTCCGTCGACTGTTAAAGCGATCGAGCGTGATGTCGGAATTCAGCTGGGTTTGCAACGGCACAATCCGTCCGGTCGGATGGCGCTGCACATCGTAAAAATCCTTGGGCACGTAGTTCTCGCGCAGCTCGCAATCGGTGATCAGTGGATCCCACCGTTGGCCGAGCCATCCGGCGAACGGTCCCGGTCGCGTGATGTTCTGCCCCCAACCCGGATAACAGGGCATCCAGACACTAGCGGGCATGGTGCGGCGTTCGTTGCGCGCGAGATATTCGATGACACTGTTCATGCTTGGCGCTTGGGTGGGGAGCGTGGGCACGAGCGATTCGAGCTTGTCAGGCGGGGCGCCGGTCATGGTGTACAGCAGACCGGCGCTGTGATCGTTCATGTCGTGCGTTGCCGAGCGGATCAGCGTGGAGCGATGCATCCACTTCGCCATGCGCGGCAGGTGTTCGCAGAAATGGACGCCCGGCACGGACGTCGGGATGGAGCCGAACTCACCGCGAAATTCGAGCGGTGCGTTGGGTTTCGGATCGAACGTTTCCTGCACGGCCGGGCCGCCAAACAAGTAGAGCAGGATGACCGATTTGGCTTTGCCGCGTGCGGGAGCGACGATTTGCGCCTGCTCCGCGCGGACTAGATCCTCGATCGACAGTCCCAGGAGCGAGAGTCCGCCCATGCGCAGCATCTCGCGGCGCGAGAAACCGCCGCAGACTTGTTTGGTTGTTCCGAGGACACGAATCATGCGGATGTCCCGGTGACTTCATGAGTCATGATGCGTGGCAAGCAGCCGGGAGCGCCTGGAAATAGACTCCCGCCCGGGGCGCGCGTCAATCAGAAGGTCGGTTGCCCCCATCTTGCTGGAACGCGTCGAGCGGTTCCGGGGCGGCACCTTCGACGGGATTATGGAAGGTCTCCCGGATAAAAACCCACCGTCTGGGAACCCCTATGCCGTTCAAAGCGGCTTCCAGCCAACGTACCGATATTTATCCCAAACCCATCGGAAATCGACGTTGTTTTTGCCGCCTCCAGCCCAGTTGAAACTCGAGATTCCCACCGCGGAATCCCGCGCCGCCTTGATGGTCAATGGTTCAATCCACTTGTGGCCTTCGTAATGCCCGTCCTGGAAGGAGAACGTGCTGAAAACTCCATGAAACACGGCGAAGGGGTCGATCCATCCCGGAGACGCCACACTGAGCACCCACGTGCCCAGGTTGGAATTTCGGGGATCCGATTCCTCGATAAAGATAAAAGAACTAGAAGGGTTATCGATCCCGGACGCCTTGGTGTACGGGCGTTGAGCAGCTTCCCACTCCAATATTCCATTCATGCCATTCGCCTTGGAATAGCGTCTCCTCAGCAGAATCTGTGGGTACAATTTGAATGTACTCAGATGGAAGTTGCATGCTATCAATGAATTACAGCGCTACTGAACTCACCAACGTTTGACCACTGATCCCCTGGGGAGCTGGCCGAGCTTTCCAGCAGCAGGCAGGC
>CAMAUY010000115.1 GCA_945861565.1 Akkermansia muciniphila | reverse complement strand
GAAAATCCGATGTAAGTCCCGCAAAATCGCTCCACCGACCTCTGATTACCTCGCTAACCTAAGCCCAAATCTGAGTGGCATTGGGCAGGATGCCAGCGCTCCCAGCCGCAGCTCAGTGGCCTCCAATTCATGAGCTTGATGCAGCCCTGACACGGACCTCAGTATTACCTTTACTTTTAACGTTTCTGTGAGCTACCGTCCGTTCTAATGCACCACCCGGGAATCTCCAGAAATGGGAACCGATTCGCAAGGGAGACGCGCAGGAGGGCCTCACCGAAGGGGCATACGTTCAGCCCGACGTCGTCCTCGCGGACATTCAACACGTGAAAGAAGAGTCCGAGCGCGGAGGCGCTGGGGGGGCAGACGAGTTCATCGGTCGCCCGACAGATTTCGGGACAGTACACGCGGTGATCCAAAGCAGAAACAACAGACAGACGTCAAAACGAAAGGCAAAGCAACGTGAAGACTATTATTAGCAGCAACATCCTGACTGCAGGCATGGCAGTGATGCTCGCTCTGGCGGCTTGGCTGCCGGGAACTGCCACCGCCGGCGACGAGGCGAAGCCGATGAAGCCGATGAAGGGTGGCGAGCATTTGATGATGCTCAACAAGATCGAGACGAAGGCACAGGCCGACGCTCTGAAGACGGATGACACCATCGCGATGGTTTGTGCCAAATGCAAGACGGTCTACGTCACTCGGGTAAAGCAGGGTGTCAAGGGCGCCGAACTGCTGATGAACATGAATCAGCCCAAAGAGTTGATCGGCACTCATGCCTGCAGCGGCTGCCGATCAACCTTGACGGTCGTCGGCCACGTCAAGGGCGATATTGTCGAACTGAAGCATAGCTGCAAGGCGTGTGGCGACGAGTCCGCCTTCTGCTGCGCGACCAAGCGTGGTGCGGGTTCGACGAAAGGGATGGACAAGGAGAAAAAGTAGTCCGGGTCCCGGACCGGGGTGGCGAGTGATTTCAACAATCACCGCCGCTCCAGTTTGTTTTTAATCAAGTTGTTTCGCGGGATGCGTTCGGGTAAGAACGATACGCTCAGCATGTTCAAAATCTTTGGAAATTCCGCTGACCCTTTGTGCGACGGTGTGTCGCGCCGCGATTTCATAAAAATCGGTGGCTTGGCCTTGGGCGGTTTTTCGCTTCCCCAATTGCTCCAGGCCGAGCAACTCGCCGGCATTCGCAAGTCGCACAAGGCCGTAATCATGATCTATCTGGTCGGCGCACCGCCGCATCAGGACATGTACGACCTGAAGATGGATGCGCCGCTCGAGATTCGTGGACCCCATCGGCCGATGCGCACGAATGTCCCCGGCATCCAAATATCCGAGCACATGCCGCGTTGTGCGAAGATCATGGATAAGCTCGTGCCCATCCGCACGATGTACGGGTCACCGAATGGAGACCATGACTCTTTCATTTGCTACACGGGACGCCCGGTGCCGAAGCAGCCCCCCGGTGGCTGGCCTTCGATGGGCGCGGTGCTTTCCAAGCTGCGTGGTCCGATCGATCCGGCGATTCCTTCCTTCGTCGGCATTGCGCCCAAGGCGGGGCATCCCCCGTACGGTTCGCCCGGTCATCCGGGATTTCTTGGTCCGAACTACTCGGCTTTCCGCCCGAACGGCCCAGGAATGGAAGATTTGCAGTTGAACGGCGTCACCCTCGATCGTCTGGGCGATCGCAAGGCACTGCTCGCAAGTTTTGATACTTTGCGCCGTGATACCGACCGGACGGGCATCGTCGAAGGTTTCGACACCTTCCAGCAGCAGGCTTTCAGCATCCTTACCTCCAGCAAACTCATCGAGGCGCTCGACCTGAGCAAGGAACCCTCGTCAGTGCGTGAGCGTTACGGCAAAGGCGATCCGAAGAACTATGGCGATGGTGCGCCGAGGAACTGTGAGCATTTTCTCATGGCCCGCCGGCTCGTCGAAGCGGGCGCGCGCTGCGTGACACTGAACTTCGGTCGCTGGGATTTTCACAGTGACAACCATAGTGAACTGCTCACCCATCTCCCGCTCTTTGATCAGGCTATGAGTGCGCTCGTGGAGGATTTACACGAGCGGGGGCTGGACAAGGATGTGGCGGTCGTAGCTTGGGGCGAGTTTGGTCGGACTCCGCAAATCAATAACGATGCCGGGCGCGACCACTGGCCGCAGGTCGGCTGCGCGCTGCTCGCCGGTGGCGGGATGAAAACCGGGCAGGTGATCGGCGCGACCGATCGGCTGGGCGGGGAAATCGCGGATCGTGGGGTCCACTTCGGCGAAGTCTTCGCCACGCTCTATCACCAGCTTGGCCTCAATCCCAGCCAGGTCACCCTCCCGGATCTCTCGGGGCGTCCCCACTATCTCGTGGATGGCTGGCAACCCATGCCGGAACTGATCTCGAGCTAGACTCGCCTTTGTTAAAATAAACGATGACCGCGGTGAATCCAAACGGGTGCTCCGTTAGTATCCATCCCTACTTCAAGGTCCGTGCCGGACATCTGGATGCCGTCAAGGCTTTGATGCGTGAATTCGTGGGGAAGACGGCAACCGAGGAAAAGGTGCTGTACTACGAATTTACCCTCAACGGGGACGAGGTGTTCTGTCGCGAAGCGTATGTGGGAGCCGAGGGCGTCTTAGAGCACTTGACAAATGTCGGTGCCCTTCTGGATCGGATGCTCACACTGTCGGACTTGACCCGCCTTGAAATCCACGGCCCGGCGGAGGAACTGGCGAAGCTCCGGAGCCCATTGGGGCACCTGAACCCTGCGTGGTTCACCTACGAGTGGGGCGTCAAACGCTAAGACTCGACTCTGTCATGACCCCGGCGCTATTGTGAGATTGTCACATACCGTCGTCGGCATACCGCGATGATTAGTTCGAGGCGGTACCACGCGATTCACCATGAATGCGCAAAAACTATTCAGAGTGCTGTTACTCGTATCGCTCATCGCTACGGTTACGGCCCCCACACTGCATTATGCTGCGTCCAGTCGCGTCTCAGCCGACTGGAAGACACTATTGCAGTGGGACGGCGACGGCGGCCTTGTCGACAGAGTGCCTGACGAGTTTCCATCGGCTTGGGGCGCGCGTATCCTGCTCGTTGCCGGTTTAACTGTTGCGCTTGGATTTGCCCTGTTCGCGTTGGTCACTCAAATCGGGATGTTTTTTTTCTGGCGCGTTGCCCGTCCAGGATTCCTCGTCGTTACAGTCGTCTCGATTGCCCTGACGCCGTTGTTCGGGTTGTCCGTAACCCTGCCACTTGAGGGCATGCTGTATGACGTGGCTACGCTGTGCGACGGGGCCGCACTGGCGATGGCGTATTGCTCACCGCTGAGTGAGCGTTTTTATGGAGTCCGTGCCGCCTAACACCAAAGCGAACTATTTCGCGATTGAACGAAGTTACGGAGGAATTTGGCCATTGTTTCGAGAGCTGCAGAGGAACTGTGCCGTCATGTATCTGGCTGGGAATCCCGTTGGGATTTCTTTGCGGAAAATGACCAATTCCAGAGAGCGGAGCGCCAGCGAAACACAGCGCACGAGCCCTGGACGTGCGACAGAGATTTTGGCGCCTGCGCGTTTTCCTCTATCTCTTTCGCCCCTGACGGGGCTTGCGTTTTGTTTGAACGCTTTCCCACGGCTCGCGCCATGGGCTACGGTCTGGCGCCGCTCCGCGGCTTGCCAAATGCCGATGGTCCCTCCGATACTCCGCCGACTTAATCACTCCGCGCCATGCCCAACTACCTTGTAGTCCGTTCCTCTGCTGGCGAATTGGTGGATGGGGAGACGATTCGGGAGGAGACTCGTGCGGCGGCCGCAACGCGACTGGGAACGTGTCGGTCGATGACGGATTATCCGCGGGTGGCTCGGGAGACGATGGAGCGGCAGGACCGTTTGCTGGCGGAAGTGCAGCAACGATATTCCATCCGGGTGGCGTGTAGTGCGGGTTGTAGTTACTGCTGCCATGGGATCGTCACGGCGAGGGCGCACGAGATCCTTTTTGCGGCAGACGTGATCCGTAAGCGGTATACCGCGCCCAGGTTGGGAGCCATTATCGAGCGCTGTCGAGAGCGGCACGCGAGGATCGCGCCACTGCGGACCGCGGTTGAGCAGAGAACGGTGCGGACGGCGTGTCCGTTGTTGACGGATGGACGTTGTGGGGCTTACGAGGGTCGGCCAATGGTATGCCGCACGCACCATTCGATGAGTGTCGACCCGTGTCGGCAGTGGCTGGAGCGATCGGACGAGACGTCTCATGACGATCACCAGCATCAGGCGATCTTTGTGCAGGGTAACAGCGTTCGAGTGGGAGCGTATGCCGCGTACGAATCGGCTGGATTCGACGCGACGCTCTACGATTTGGGCTGCGCCTTATATGAGGCTTTGACGGATCCGCGCTGTGCGCGTCGGTGGAAGGACGGCAAAAAGGCATTTTCGATGGTGTGCCGTGCTCTTGAATAAGGAGCCCGACAACAAGGTGAACTCGAACGGACCATTTCCTTTGACGGCGCATGTCTTCATCGGAAGGGTGCAGTCGATGATTAAAGCGTGGCGGTACCGGGTTGGTATCTTCGGTTTGGCCTTTTGTGCCGTCGTTCTTCCCGAAAACGTGTTGAAGGCGGCGGAGGGGGAGGTTTGGAGACTTCGGGACGGCACCCACGACGTGGAGTTTGAACGGGACGCTACGGAAGTGCACCTCTCGGGACCTGGGATCGACAAAATAGTTTCGGCCGGACCCGCGGGCCCGCACCTGAGTGGACCCGGAGTGGAGCAGGAATGGGTTCTCTATCCTCGTGGAAGGGTCCCAACGCCTTGGAATCGCCGCGTGCTGACGCGCCGACTGATCGTCGAGTTGGGGCCTGGTGCGGATGCCGCCACGGTCGCTCGGGAGGTCGGAGTGAGCCGGTGGGTGGGATTTGATTTTTCCGACAGACACTTTGTTTTTCATGCCCCCGGTGGGCCGGCGTCCGCGCTGGAGTTGGCGGGCGTGCTGCAGAGACACCCGGCGGTAGTTAGGGCGGATCCCGTACTGGGGCGAAGGTTGACGCCCCGATTCGTGCCCAATGACCCCTTGTTTCCAGACCAGTGGACGTTGAAAAACACCGGGCAGGGTGGAGGTCAATTGGGCGCAGACGTCAGTATCTCGACGGCTTGGGACAAGTATCGCGGTCGGGGTGTGAAGATCACCGTGGTGGATGATGGAGTGGATTACCGGCATCGAGATCTTGCCGCCAACTGTCAGGTGGCGCTGGGATACGATTACCGGGACGATGATCCCGATCCCATTTTTGAAGGGTTGGAGGGAGAGGACCTATTTGGCGAGCCCCAGGCGGATTCTCACGGGACGTCGGTAGCCGGTGTCATTGGCGCGGTCGGGAATAATCGGATTGGAGTATGCGGGGCCGCGTTTGGTGCGACCCTGGTGCCGGTGCGGTTGATCGGCGGCAATTCAGGTGATGACCAGCAGGCGCGGGCGTTGACTCACCGCTTTGCGGAGATCGCTGTGAGTAACAATTCCTGGGGAGAGAACGATGATGGATCCACGATTGATGGTCCGGGTCTCCTCTTGCAGACGGCAATCCAGAAGGGGGCAGAGCAGGGGCGAGGCGGGCGTGGGACGATTTATGTCTGGGCGGCCGGAAACGGGGCGAAGCAGGGCGACAATGCCAACAACGATGGGTACGTGAATTCGATCTATACCGTGGGTGTCGGTGCCTTGAATGATCTTGGAAAACGCGCCAGTTACAGTGAGCCCGGCGCATGCCTAATCATTTCCGCGCCCTCAGGACGAGACTTCGAACGACCGCAGGGAACGGTCACGACAGATTTGACGGGGGATTTTGGTTATAATCATGTCGGCGCGTTCGAGGAATTGCCCGGTGTCGATTATACCCGGCACTTTAATGGCACATCCGCCGCGTCGCCGCTGGCGGCAGGCTGCATCGCGCTGATGCTGGAGGCAAATCCGTTGCTTGGCTGGCGTGATGTGCAGGAGATCCTGCTGCGAACGGCGGCAAAGGCGGATCCGCAAAACCACGATTGGATCACGAACAAGGCCGGTTTTCAATTTAACCATGAATTGGGTGCCGGACGGCTGGACGCTTCGGCCGCGGTCGAAAAGGCGCTGAGTTGGAAGCTACTGGGGGCGCAGCGCAAGGTCACCTTCGCCGGCCCGGCCCGGTCTCCGCAAGCGATCCCGGACAATAATGCAAACGGCACGAACGTGACGTTTAACATCACCGCCGATTTCCGGGTCGAGCACGTCACGTTGGACGTCAATATTCAGCACGAGTCCCGCGGTCAAATATTGCTGGAGCTCATTTCCCCGGCGGGAACGGTGAGCCGCCTTTTTGAACCGCATCGCGATCCAAACGCGGGTCTTCAGTTCCGCCAAATGTCGGTCTTCAACTGGGGGGAGCGCTCGGTGGGGGCGTGGAAGGCGCGGGTGAGTGATCGCACGGCGGGGAAGACGGGCAGCATTGTGCTGTTCAAGCTGACCCTTTTTGGCAGTGACGCCCCGCCTGACGTGCCGGTAGACGCGGTGGTTTCGCTCACTCGACCGGTGCGTAGCGGAGGCGACATCAGCTTCTCCATCACCGGGACACCGGGAGTGTCGTATCAGCTGCAGCGATCCCCAAACCTCGCGGACTGGAGCCCTATTAAGACAGGTACATTGGCGGCGGACACCCTACCTTTCCTGGATCCGCTCGTCGAGACTGGGCGTTTTTACCGGGTATTGAAGCAGTGATGAGAGGTTTTGAATCAGGATCTTACGAAAGCCCCTGCACTTCCCATCCTTTGCGATATTTGCGGCGCACGAACTGGTTCGCCTCTTTCACATTGAACCTGAGTTTTCTTGCATTCCATTCCAGCGTCGTGTTCGGAAAACGCGTCGCGACGCTGCCGAGCAACACGGCCTCGGTAAGCGGGCCGGCGTAGTTGAAGTTCGCCTGCGTTTTGTCCTTGCCGAGAATCGCATCCACAAATTGGTGCCAATGATTGGCATCCTGCGTTTCGGGCATTTTGAAGTCCGCGTATCGTTCCACCGGAAAAAGCTTGGGGCGATCGACATGGGGGATCAGCAGCACTCCTTGGGTGCCAATGATAATGCTTCCCTGGTCCGTGAGCATCCACGGCTTCGCCTCCGGAGCCAGATTCTTCCTCCTCACCAGTTCCTGGATTTCCGTCGGCGGACGTTGGTCGCCATCATACCACGTCACCTTCACCGTCTTGCCTGCGGTGAACTGCGTGCCGGGGAAGACGTAGTGAATGACAGCATCGGTGGCCCAGGAATGGTCGTTGGGTGCCGGCCCTTCGCTGCGCACGGACAGTGGCGCGGTCAGTGCGAGCGCTTTGAAAACCGGGTCATAAATGTGGCAGCCCATGTCGCCGAACGTGCCGGTGCCGAAGTCGAGCCGTTTGCGCCATTCGCCGGGATGATACCAACTTTGGCCGATAAACGGGCGCTGCGCGCATACTCCGAGCCATAAGTCCCAGTTGAATCCCGCCGGCACCGGATCAATGCGCGCCGGTTTGGATCCACGGTCGCCCCATTTCTTGCTGCTCCAGGTGTGGACTTCCTTCACCTTGCCAATCGCGCCATTCTGCACGAGCTGAACGGCCGCGCGGTACACGCCGCTGGAGTGAATCTGAATGCCCATCTGCGTCACGAGCTTCTTCTCGCGCGCAAACTCCGTGATCCGGCGGGTCTCATAGAGGTCGTGCGTCAACGGCTTCTGCCCGTAGACGTGCAACCCGCGTCGCATGGCACTCATGGCGATGGGGGCATGCATGTGGTCGGGGGTCGAGACGTTGACGCTGGTCAGTTCCTTCTCCTTGTCGAGCAATTGGCGCCAATCCTCATAAACGCGCAATCCCGGAAATTTTATTTTTAAATCGTTCGCCTTCGCCGGCTCGATGTCGGCGACCGCGACCAACTGCACGTTCGGATGACCGGTAATTTCAGTCAGATCGGCCCGCGCCATTCCGCTGGCGCCAAAGCTTGCGTGCAGCACACGCCCCGACGGGGGGGCCGACAACAGTCGTGGCAGGAAGTAGGGAACCGCAAGGGAAGTCGCGGCCGTGCCCTGCAAGAACCTGCGACGGCTGAACGGGCGTTGTGCGTACATGGGAGATTTGTAGCCCGATGATGGCCTTCTTGGCAAAGTGGATTTGCAACGGTTGGCGAAAAAAACGGCGCTGGCGAAAGCCAGCGCCGTCTGAACGATTCTCGGTTCCTTCAGCCCCGATCACTTGCTGATGAATAGCATTTCCTCGTAGGTCGGCAGGGGCCAGAGCTCATCCGCGACGATGGCTTCGAGCGCATCGGCGGCCTTTCGAACTTCCAGCATGACCGGCAGGATTGCGTCGCAGTAGTGCTTCGCTTCGGCGGCGAGTCCGCTGACGTGATGGCTTCGTTCTGTGTCGAGTTTGCCGAGGGCCTTTTTCAGGTCATCGATCCCATCGGAAACCTGATTGAGCAGCTCGGCATCCGGCTTGCAACCGGCGGCCTTCAACGCGGTTACGTTGTGGGCGAGTTCGGTCTGGTACCGCATGACGGCGGGCAGAATTTTGGTGCGGGCGATTTCGGTGACGAGATTTGCCTCGACGTTGACAGCCTTACAGTACTGTTCGTAGCAGATATCACGGCGGGCTTCGAGTTCGCGCCGGGTCAGCACCCCGTACTTCTCGTAGGCGGCAATGGTCTCCTTGGAGGCGATGACCGGCAGGGCGTCAATGGAGGTTTTCAGGTTGGGCAGGCCCCGTTTGGCAGCCTCTTTGTGCCATTCCTCCGAGTAGCCGTTGCCGTTGAAGATAACGGCGCTGTGTTCCTTGGCGATTTCGGTCAGCAAGGCGGTGACGGCCTGGTCAAACTTGCCGGCGGGGGCCTTCTCCAGTTTGCTGGCGATATAGTCGATCGACTCGGCCATGATGGTGTTCAGGGCGGCGAGCGGGCCGCTGATGCTTTGGCCCGAGGCGACGGCTCGGTACTCGAATTTGTTGCCGGTGAAGGCGAACGGTGAGGTGCGATTTCGATCGCCGGCGTCTTTCGGAAGAACGGGAAGCGTATCCACGCCCAGGTTCATGGTGCCGGACTTCTTCGAGGTTTTTGCCGAACCCTTCTTGAGCTGCTCGAACACGTCCGAGAGTTGGTCGCCAAGGAAGATCGAGATGATGGCGGGCGGGGCTTCGTTGGCTCCAAGACGGTGGTCGTTGCTGGCACTGGCAACCATGGCACGGAGGAGGCCGCCATGCCGATGGACCGCACGGACGACGGCGGCGCAGAACACGAGGAACTGGAGGTTTTCGTGCGGAGTATTGCCGGGCTCAAGGAGATTGCCTTGAGTGCTGTTGCCCAGTGACCAGTTGAGGTGTTTGCCCGAGCCGTTCACGCCGGCGAAGGGTTTTTCATGCAGGAGGCATTCCAGACCATACTTGCGAGCCACCGTCTTCATGGTGTTCATGGTGAGTTGCTGGTGGTCCGCGGCAACGTTGGCATTTTCGTAGATCGGCGCGATCTCGTACTGGCTGGGTGCCACTTCGTTGTGACGCGTCTTCACCGGCACGCCCAGGCGGTAGAGCTCCGCTTCGCTTTCGTGCATGAAGGCTTGGACGCGTTCGGGGATGACGCCGAAGTATTGATCTTCGAACTCCTGCCCCTTCGGCGGGCGGGCTCCGAAGAGTGTCCGGCCGGCGGAGACGAGGTCCGGACGCGCCAGGTAAAAGCTTCGGTCGATGAGGAAATACTCCTGCTCGGGTCCAGCGGTGGCCGTGACCATGGCAATGTTTGAGTGTCCGAACAGTTTCAGGATTCGTCGGGCCTGCACGTCGAGTGCCTTCATTGAGCGAAGGACCGGGGTCTTCACGTCGAGCACCTCTCCCGTCCAGGAAACGAAGGCCGTGGGAATGCACAGCGTGACGCCGTTGGCAGTCTGCTGGAGATAACAGGGGCTGGTGACGTCCCAAGCCGTGTAGCCGCGGGCCTCAAACGTGGCTCGAATGCCACCGCTGGGGAACGACGATGCGTCGGGCTCGCCCTGGGTGAGTTGCTTGCCCGTGAATTCAGCGAATGCGCCCCCGCGACCGTCCGGTTCCAGGAAGCTGTCGTGCTTCTCGGCGGTGATGCCGGTCAACGGTTGAAAGACGTGCGCATAGTGAGTGGCACCGTGTTCGAGCGCCCAGTCTTTGAGTGCCAGCGCGACGACGTCCGCTGTGCTCGGATCCAAGGCGGATCCGGTTTCGATGGTCTTCTTAAGCGATTTGAAAACACCTTTGGGAAGGCGGGCCTGCATGACCTTTTCATTGAAGACCGCTGACCCATACGTTGCGGCGGTGTGAGTCGCTTTGTACTGGAGCGTGGGCGTAACCCGGTAGTAATTGGCAGCGGCGATGGCGGCGGAACGAGCGGAACTGGCACTCATGGGATTTTTCTCGTGGATCGTCCCCGTTGGCGGACGGAAGGGTTGATGTCGTTGTTTATCAAACGTGCGGCGCTTCAGTAGCGGCCCGAATCGGTCGGACCCTGAAGCGCCGCATTGGTTGGCAGTGTTACGTCAAGTTATGCGTTGTCGTGGTAGGCTTCCTCGCCGTGTTCGACAAAATCAAGGCCGTATGTCTCCACTTCCTCGGCCGGACGGAGCCCAACAACGGCCTTGACCACAAAGGCAATAACCGTTGTGGCGACAACCGACAAGAGGATGGTGATGAGAATGGCTTTGGATTGTTCGATCCAGAGGGTCTTTCCAATGATGTCCTTGAGGTTTGTGGCGAGATTAGCATTTACAGAAGTATCAGCAAGAAAACCAGTTAGGAATGCACCAAGCGTTCCGCCGACGGCGTGCACCCCAAAAGTGTCGAGGGCATCGTCATACTTGAAAATCGGTTTCAAGAAGGAGCAGGCAAGGTACGGGATGATACCGGCAAAGACGCCGACGATAACAGCACTGCCGGCGGTGACGAATCCGCAGCATGGGGTGATGACGACCAGTCCGGCGACGGCCCCGGAGCAAAAGCCGAGAATGCTGGGTTTGCCGCGGTGCATGTATTCGAGGGCCGCCCAGACAAACGAGGCCACCGCGGCCGCGAGTGTGGTCGTGGTGAACGCGTTGGCTGCGATACCGTCCGCCGCGACGGCGGAGCCGGCGTTGAATCCGTACCAGCCGACCCAGAGCATTCCCGTGCCGATGGCGCAAAGGGCCATGCTATGAGGAGGCATCGGCGTCTTGCCGAAACCGAGGCGAGGTCCGAGGATGAGGCACAGTACCAGCGCGCTCCAGCCCGAGCTCATGTGGACGACCGTTCCCCCGGCGAAGTCGATGGCCTTGATACTGGCCTTTGCGTTCCAGACGCCGTTCATGGCGCCGTCTATTCCCCAGACCGCGTGGGCGAGCGGAAAGTACACCAAGAACATCCACAACCCGACGAACAACATCACCGCGGCAAACTTCATGCGCTCGGCGATGGCCCCGATAATTAAAGCGGGGGTAATGATCGCAAACATCAACTGATAAATGGAAAAGACGTTTTGCGATACCCAGTAGCTATAGTTTGTATTCGGGTTGGAATCGACGCCATTAAGAAAGGCAAATTTCCCAAAACTACCGATCCACGCTCCGGCACCGTCGGCGAAGATAAAGCTGTAGCCGCACAGCCACCATAGAAGGGTTACCAGCCCGGCGATTCCGAAGCATTGAGCGATGACCGAGAGCAGGTTCTTCTTCCGCACGAGACCGCCATAGAACAGAAACAATCCGGGCAACGTCATGAACAGAACCAGGGCGGCGCAGACCATCTGAAACGCGTTATGGCCGGGGCCGGCTCCGCCGACCTTCGAAGTAATTTTCGCGTCGACGGCATCAGCGCCCCGGGCGCCGTTGTTCATATAGGCCTCAAGGTCAACGATCCGTTGTTCCAGAGTGGGATCGGCCTTGGCTGGAGGCGGAGCTGGGGCGTCGGCAGCGACGCCTGCAATGGGTGCGGTCCACGTGGTAATCGCGAGCGCTAAGAGGAAGAAAAGCTTTTTCATGGGATTAGTTTAGTAGGACGGGTGCAGTGAATAGAAGTGAATGGGTGAGGTGTTAGACAGCGGCATCCCCTTTTTCCTCGGTGCGTATCCGGATGGCTTCACTGATGGGGGAGACGAAGATTTTCCCATCGCCGATTTTGCCCGTTTTCGCCGCCTTCACGATGGCGATGATCGCCTCGGCGGCCTTGGTGTCGGTGAGGACGATCTCGAGCTTAATTTTCGGAAGAAAGTCGACGGTGTACTCGCTTCCGCGGTAGATCTCGGTATGGCCCTTCTGCCGGCCAAACCCCTTGACCTCCGTCACCGTCATGCCTTCAATGCCGATTTCGTGGAGCGCGTCCTTAACTTCTTCCAATTTGAAGGGCTTGATGATTGCTTCGATTTTTTTCATGCCAGTAATTGTTTCGTTTCCGTGGTTGCTTCGATGATCCATTTTTCCTCGCCTTCCCGATCAAAAATCGCCGGAAGGCAGGGACCGGTCGACTCGTTGAACGGGAGGAAGCTACCGGTGTGCCAGCATCGGGGATGGGCGGGCATTCTATTTTTAAGTAGCTAAAAAATAAGCGGTTACAGGGATGAATTATTTTTGTGGAACGCATGGTAGGCATGCTGAAGTGTACATTTTTGATCAGGCCTGTTGAACTTCGCCAGCGATGCGGGTAACGTCCGCGGAGCCGTCACTCGGCGCTCCAATAGTATCCCTCCCTCCATTCATTCCATGAAACAATCCAGTCTCTACTTAGGAATTCTAGCGGGCCTTGCCCTGGGCGGCTTCGTCCACACTCGGGCGCAGGGCTTGCCCAAGACGCAGCCGAAGATCGTGACGATTGTCCGGGAACACATCAAAGTCGGGCGCGCTGCGGACCACGGTAAATTTGAAGCGGCGTATCCCGCTGCGTATGAGAAGGCGAAATCGCCCGATTATTACCTCGCGATGACCTCTTTGACCGGCCCGAGCGAGGCATGGTACGTCGTTCCAAACGAATCGTATGCAGCGATCGGCGAAACGATGAAGCGAGACGCTAACGACCCGGTCCTTTCAGCCGAGCTCGACCGTTTGGCCCTGGCCGATGCCGAGTATATCACTGCGGTGGAAACGATTCGCGCCATTGCACGACCCGACCTCAGTGTGGGCACTTTTCCAGACCTATCCAGCGCGCGTTTTTTTGAGATTAGCACCTTTCGTATTCGTCCTGGCCGCGAAGAGGTTTTTGAGGAGGTGGCTAAAGCCTACGCATCCGCCATGAAGCGGGCGGCGCCCAAGGCCAGCTATCGAGTTTATGAAGTCTTAGTGGGAATGCCACAGCCGACCTTCCTAATCTTTTCCTCGGTCGAGAGCTACGGTGAGTTTGATCAGAGAGTGCTCGATCGGAAGGAGTTGATTAAAAAAGCGACTCCTGAGGAAATGACAATGCTGAAAAAGTTTAACGAGGTCGCTGAGCGGGTTGAAAGCAACCACTTCCGCCTTGATCCCGTGCAGAGCTATGTCTCGAAGGAGACGCGGCAGACAGATCCCGAATTCTGGATGCCAAAATAGCCAGGGCCGGGAGCGGTTCGTGGTAGGGGAAAACAATCCGCCGACCATCGGTGTGCTATTCTTGATTGATGCCATCCGCCACGCTACCCTGGCAGCTGACGGTGATGACACCGGTTGCGCGCAGAACTGGAGGCGCACCCCGAAGAAAGAATCCCAGGAATGAGTACTTTCACGTCCATCACGTTGGTCGAGCCTGCTGGTTGCCTCGGCCATCCTTTGCATTTGCAATCTCACCGCGACTGCCCAGCCAGCCGATCCCGGCTGGCCGCGCGTCTTCAAGAAGGGCAGCCAGCAGTTCACGGTCTATCAGCCACAGGTGTACTACTTGCTCAACGGCGAGGGCTGGCTGACCGCGCCGGATGTGGTCAAGGGACCGTGGACGCCGGCCCAGACTTTGCCGCCCTCTATCTACTCATTGCCCGCCAGCGCCAACTGGGCCGAGGCCCGGAAACACCTGCCGGGCAAGCCCGCCAAGTCGGCGCCGACGGTTTTCACGACCACCGAACCCGCGGAAATGATCCTGACCGATGGCCCGCCGACTTACCTGCCCGTGAACGGGACCCGTTTGCTGCACGTGAACAATACCTCCAGCCTGTTGTTTCTGAATACGGGCGACGGCAAACTCTATTTCCTCGTGGCGGGCCGATGGTTTCGCGGCGGGAGCCTCAAAGGGCCGTGGTCGGCGGCGAGTGCCGACCTGCCGCTGGACTTCGCGCAGATAGCCGACAACGATCCGATGGCGTTCGTGAAGGCCAACGTGCCGGGCACGCGCCCGGCACAGGACGCCGTGTTGCTCGCCTCCATTCCCACCTCGACGGGGTGGAACACGGCGAAGAGTCAGGGTGCCGTAGCCAAGTTCTTGATGTTCTAGTACCCGTAACCCGTCAGCATTCTCGATTGCAGCAAAATAACAACGATCAATAAACTTGTGAAAACCTGTTTCAATATAACCATTCATGCCGCCGCCGTTCTGCTTGTCTCCGGCAGCCTGGTCCGCGCGCAACAACCCACCCCTCAGGAGCGGGTCGTGGCCCTCAAAGCCTCCCTCGCCGCGAGTAAGGCCATCTTAAAGCAATACGAATGGATTGAGACCACCGTCGTCAGTCTCAAGGGGGAGGAGAAATCGCGCCAGATGAATAAGTGCTATCACGGCGCCGACGGCAATGTGCAGAAAATCCCGCTCACTACGCCGCCGCCCGCGGAGAAGAAACGCGGCATCCGGGGCAAGATCGCCGAGTCTAAGAAGGAAGAAATGACCGACTACATGAAAAGTGCCGTGGCCCTCGTGAAGCAGTACGTTCCCCCCGAGCCCGTGCTCATCCAGAAGGCGAAAGATGCCGGCAAAGTCTCGGTCTCGCCGCAGCCCGGCCAGCGCGCAACCTTGACCTTTCTCGACTACCTCAAGCCCGGCGACAGCTTCGCGCTCGTTCTGGACCTTGGGAACAATCGTCCCGTGGAGGCGAAGGTGTCGACCTACCTCGATTCGAAAGAGGATGCAGTCACCCTGGATGTGAAGTTCAGCGCCCTCGACAACAACGCAACTTTCGCGTCCCGAACGACGCTGAACGCGCCCGCCAAGAACCTCAGCGTCAGCGTCGAAAATTCCGGCTACCGCCACCAATAAATCTCGCTCCAATCCAAGACCTGAAATTCCCATTCCCGACATGAAGGTTAGACTCTTCCCCACCTTTTCCTGTGGACTGTTGATCGCCGCCGTGCTGGCGGGGCAGCCCACAAGCGCCCTCGCGCAGCAAAGTGCCGAGGAAATTATCGAAACCGCCCGCAGTCTCTTACGGGCCGACCGGCAGGCGGTCGTGACCGACGTCATGCAGTTTACGCCGGACGAGGCCGAGGCTTTCTGGCCAATTTACCATCAATATCGAGCCGAGATAAATACGGTGGGCGACAGCATCAAGCACCTCGTGCTCGAATACGCCGGGCTTTATCCAACCGTGCCCGACGCTCGCGCGAAAACGATGCTCAAGGAACTGGCTGGCTTGGAAAAAAAGTACACGTCCACCCGAGCAACCTATCTCGAAAAGGTGGGCAAGGTCCTCCCTGCCGCCAAGACACTGCGGTTTGCCCAGGTGGAATCCCGCCTGGACCTAGCCGTGCGTCTCAGACTGGCGGCGGAAATCCCGCTCGTGCCGATTACCGGCGAGATCGCGGGTCGATTCTCGGAGGGCGCAGTGTTTCTCGAAGGAACCGCCGGAGGCATCTTTGTGCAAACCCTGGAAATCACCGCGAAGATCGCCGCGATTGACGCGCCCAATCGCAAGGTCACGCTCATCAGCGCGGACGGCATCAAGCAGGCCGTGAAGGTTGGGCCAGAAGCCATCAACTTCGACCAGATTCGCGTTGGAGATCAACTCAAGGTCGCCGTGACCGAAGAGCTCGTGGTGCAGATGGGCGATTCGGCCGATGCCGATGGCAGCGCCGCGCTGGTGGCGTTGGCACCGAAAGGATCCAAGCCCGGCGGCTTGATCGCCGAGGCCGTTCAGGTCACCGGCACGATCACAGCCCTGGATACGGTGAAACGAAGCGCCACCCTCACGTTCGAGGACGGCAGGGTCAAGACCCTGCCTGTGCGCGCAGACGTGGATATGGCCAAGCGCAAGGTCGGCGAAAAAGTCCGGTTCCGCCTCACGGAGATGGTGGCGATCAAGGTTGAAAAACTTTAGTCTTTGACCGCTTTTCGCTCTCACGACTTTAAGATCCGCGCGCCAACATTCCACGAGGTCAGTCCTGAGGCTCACTCGTTCGATCGTGCAATGAAGAGAATCACCCGCGAACCGTTGGTTCACTTCCTCGCCCTCGGTGCGCTGCTGTTCGGGTTGAACGCGTGGCGCGACGACAGGGGCGCGGACACGAAGTCCCCCGCCTCGATTGAAGTGACGTCGGCCGTCATTGAACGATTACGCGCCGGCTACGAGCCAATGCCACTCAGATTTGGGCTTAGGTTAGCGAGGTAATCAGAGGTCGGTGGAGCGATTTTGCGGGACTTACATCGGATTTTCCGAAAGGATGCTCCGGTGATCAAAACTGAACTTATCCGTGCGCAAGGTCGCAACCTCAGCGGCC
>CAMAUY010000114.1 GCA_945861565.1 Akkermansia muciniphila | reverse complement strand
TCCCAAATCTTCGACTATATCGAATGCTTCTATAACCCTCACCGTCTACATAGTTCCCTAAACTTCAAATCGCCTGTTGACTTCGAAATCAAAAACAACTAACTAAAAAGCTCCTCTTTCTCTGTCCACTTTTTCGAAGCAATCCCAGGTGCTGGAGACTTGCTCGATCACGGCATCCATACCGGTCCGGATCGGTACACGCTCGCGGATCAATCGTCTCAGCAGGGACAAGAACTCATCGGCATCGAAATTCATGGCGATTTGTTCCAATCAAAAGGCCGGATCAAATCCGGCCCCCGTCAGCTTCGCCGCCACCATGGCGTCGTGGAGCGGCTCCGAAACAAAGATCATGACGCCAAAGCCGAACAGTCGAAAGATGTGAACACCTTCAGGAACTTTTGAAGGATCGATGATTGGGTCATGCACCCAGCGATACCGCCCACTTAAATCCAAGTCGTAAACCTTGTGGCCTGGAGGATACTTCTCAAACTTGGATCTCGATTCGTCCAGAGCTGAGATTCTGTGCAGCAGGTTTAGGAGAAAGAATCTCTCTCTGTGACTTCCGACACTTACATTAAGAACTTGAACGCTTTCACTTAACCAAGACTCTACTGCTTTAAGAGCTCTGCAAGATAACACCGGCGCGGTCGTTCCAGCATAAGAGTAATCAACGGATTGTCCCTCACGGGACAGCTCGACCTCCAATTGAATCTCTTCTGAGCAACGCCTTCCGACACCTAGCGGCGGACATGACTCCGTGTCGCCCAACAGGTGAGGATCTCTCAACCCCCAAGCAACGGCAGGAGAAGAGAAGTCGTGCAATACGTAATACTTCATACTACTTAGTCACAAGGATAAACGCTTCTGAAAGCGGATTTGTTAAATCACTCTTTATTGCTCTGAGCTCACTATCTAGGAGAGGTGCTAATCGTCTCTTAAATTCCACGCTCGTACGGCTGATCCCCACATTGCTAGCTGCGAGTGCATCGGCCAGTTCATCAGCCTTTACTTCAAGTCGCCTATACACATACTTATTATAATCCGGATGCGGCCCTCGGTGGCCGGGAACTTGTACGATCCACTCGTCGGCATAGGGATCGATGCCCGTCCCATGGAACAAATCGTCAAACTTATCCGTAAACGGCCCTGCGCCATTGGGTGCCTTGGACTTTCTATTCTTGTCGGTGCAAATGTGATGCTTGGGAAGTTTGCCCGGTGCACGCTCCACGGCCGCATAGTATGCTTCGAGACTTTCCACGACCGCGGTCTTATCGCCCTTGAATCGTACTGCCCAATTGGCGAAATCATCCACATTGCCTTCTTTGGCAATGAACAGGCGGTAGAGCTTTTGAAAGCCCGCTACGGCCTCTTCGGAAGCGTCGTCGCCGAGATACAGGATTAGTTCCGCCTGGCGTTTGAGGAACCACTTGGCCTTGCCCTGCGTTCCAAACCCACCCAATTCTTCCGCGGCCATCATGTCCTCGACAATGCGGTCGATATTGACTTTTTTTCGCCCCTTCTGTCGGACGTATGCCGACACAATCTCAATCACCTGAGCGCAACCCGTGAGGGATGCGAGCGCGGCCCGCCGGTGGTTCATCACCGTGAAAGCACCATTCGGACACGCGAGATCCGTCATCCGCATCAGGGCCTGCAAGCCCCGCATTTCAGCTTCGTTCTTGCAGAAACGCGCTCCCACGCGCGTGAAACCGTTTCGGAATATCTGCGTTGAACTTTCAATCAAAAGTTGCAGGGGTCCGCCGCGGGCCTTCTCGATGATAAGCGACAGATACCGTCCGGCCCGGCCCGCCACCCCGATCTTCGCCAGTCCGGCGGTACCAACCGTCACCACGATTTGCTCGGAAATCATTCCCCCTACATAACCCTCGATATAGGCCGCGAGCGCCCCGTTTGCGACGGGATCCTCGGCGTCGTAGCCGAACGGAACAGCGGCTTCGGCGGCGTCCATCATGGCGTGAAACATGTTGGCACCAGTTTGCTTCACCTGGACCCACGTCATCTTTGTGAGCGATTCAAAGCTCGACTTGATCTCGCCTGCCACGTGAAAGGGATTCCGAAACAGATGGTAGATTCCAACGACTCCATCGATGTCGCCTTTGAATCCATCGCGAACGCCGAACACAAAACCTTTGCCCAGGCTGGCCGGAATCTGGACTCCCTTTTGGACCCAGGGAATCATCGCTTTCGTGGTCAGATTTCGTTCATCAAGCGGTCGCGGACCCATTTCTGCGAGTCGTCGCGCGGTTCCCCTCCGTGGTTGGCTCTTGCTCAGCGGCGATGCACCCACCCGACTGACGCCCATTGTCTCGCCCGGCAGGGAATGACCCGACACTGTGGTCCACTCGGAGGCAGGCGTGTGGATCGTTTCATCGACGGTATCGATCAGAGACGCAAAATCGTCATCGCGGATGAGTTGCCTCTTGACGGTCTCCACTCGATTCCCAGAGGCGTCGATAACCTGAGCCTCGATTTCTCCATACTCATCGAAGATCCCATAATACTGGAGCGGTTGGTCGTGTCCGGGCTTGATGAAAATTACCCTGGAGTTGGGAAGGGGCGCTGAAGCGGTCTGGTCCGTCGCGGCTTCGATCTCCTCGCTCGAAAGAACATTCGTGACAGAATCATAAATCTTGAGCGTTGGATTGCCGGCAAAGAGGGCGTCGTACGTGCCGAGGTCCTCGCCCGTGCCGGAGTTAATGAATCGAATACTTTTGTCGCGCCAGTATTCCGGGTCATCAATCAATTCTCCCCACACCATACGGTCGCGCGAATTCAATGTTGTTGCGCCAAAAACCAGGGTAACGGAACCCTGTCCCTGTTCGGCTTTTGTGCTGGGATCCACGAGGAAAGTATCCGTGCTTGTTCCACTCCCCCGCCACGATCGCTGGGTATAGATGGGCGCTCGATCGACTCCATCGACAGGATCCGGCACAAATTTCTCCCACCACACCCGTTGAGTGTCCGTCCTGGGAGAGCCGAATTCGATGCGATACTGTGCAGCGCGGAACTCGCCGTATCGCCCGTCGGATGAAAGGTGCTGCAGGCCGAGGATCACATCATCCGGATAGCCGCTGAAATTGCCCAGAAAGGACGCCGGGCACTGGCTTTTCGCCGCAAGCATGAAATCGTGGTCGCTGTTTTCGTTCTGATAGTCCTGAAACCAGGAGAAGTTGAATGCCACCGGCAGAATTATAAACATGGCAGCCTCTGTGTAAATATATGCCGGATCAAACCTGCCTTGAAAAAAGGATAAGGTGCCGGAGGAGCCAGAAGAATACGTAATTAATCGCTCCCCATGAGGGGCTCGAGGCAAGGGATGCCACCAACCGGTCTCCGACTGGGACAACATTCCGGTTTGCGGATCAAACTCTTGGGTAATCGTCCCTACCCCATAGCCCGTTACATGGGCCTCTCGAGTCTCGACAAAGCCGCTTGCCCCAAAGCCATGAACGGTTGTGCGAGTATACAGTTTGCCGTTCGGCGCTCTCATTGAATCAGGAGGACGCGCGATGCCCAGATCCCGAGTATTGCATTCGACAATCTCCGCCGAGATTACATAATCCTCAGCATCCAACACTCCGTCTCCATCCGAGTCCGGATTCAACGGATCCGTGCCGATCGCGACTTCCCTGCCATCCAAAGATCCATCTCCGTCGGAATCGGGAACAAGCGGATTTGTTCCGGCTCGAAACTCTCCCAGATTGTCCAGTCCATCGTTATCGGCGTCACCGTGGGGGCCACCCAAATCGCCTGGATCGACTGCCAGGCGAGCCTGTCTGCGATTGGCCGATACCGCGGCAGTTTTCGCCTTGATAAAACCGAACTTCACTTCCCAGCCATCCGGCAGCTCATCTGCGTCGGAGTCCGCGGATAGCGGATTTGTGCCATAAAGCCGAACCTCATCTGAATCCGAGAGCTCATCTCCATCCGTGTCGGCCAAGAAGGACGATGTACCGTACTGGAGGAACTCCTCTCCATCCGACAACCCGTCTTGGTCGGTATCGGGATTCTGCGGATTGGTCGTCAGATAATAGTATTCGTCGAGATTTGACAGACCATCGTGATCGGGATCTGCCATTCCAGGATCGGCACCTGGATGCAAGGTAATGCCGTATCGTTGAGCGAGATACGACAGAACGCTATCCCGCTCAATGACGCCGAGGGAACGGTCATAGATGAGGCACTCTGCCACATCCCCGTCAAAATAGGGTCGGTCGGAAAAATCATAAAATACTCCCAGAGTAAGTGGATTGGGAAAAGCGAACCCGCCTTCGTTCGGAACGTTCAGTAGATCGGCACCATTCATGCTGCAGGACCAGAACTCGTAGCTGCTAGCGGCGGCGAACACATGGGGTTGCGAAAGCAGTTCGGTGGACATCAAGTCTTCGAATCGATTATACGAGCCGAAGCCCTCTCTAATTATTCCCTCGGGAGTTACGTAACTACCTCCGAACGACGCATACCAGAAGCCCCCCCCTTGCCGCACCCGCCGGACCACGAACGCTTCCGCTCCGAGCCCGTAATTCAGTTCCACGGGGATATCAATGGTATCGTTCGTTCCGTCAAAACGGATCCATTTCATACCGGTCGTGGGATCGATTTCAAGGGTCGGACGCCGATCCAGGAATTGTTGACGTCCGTGGGTGGCATTGCCGGAGTTATCGGGCCAGAGGCCTGAATCGGCCACGGCCTCCCCGCCATAAGCGGCACTGAGCCAAACCCTGGGACCGGCCGGAGGGGACTTAAAGCTGGAGGACGGTTTGATTTTGGCGACGGGAGAATACGCGGAAACTCCCGTGGAGGTAATACTTCGAACCCGATAGGACATTGTGGGTCCGGGGGCGACTGTCCGGTCCGCGAACACGACGAAGTTTGTGACCGTGGCGAGAGGGAGCCAGGCGTTCGTGCCCAGCCTTCGCTCGACGGAATAGATGCCACTCAACTCAGCATTCGGTGAATTCCACACCAAGTGGACCGAGCTTGGATCCAACGAATACGCCCAGAGGTTGGTTGGGCCGGCGGGACGGTTCGGAATCCCGTACCGATTGTTTAAGTACCGATCGACCTCGGAACGCTTCGCATCGCTCAGTGCGTGATTGAAAACGAGCATCTCGGCAATAGCTCCCTCGAAGAAACTCTCGGGTTCACCCGACGCAATATTGCGAATTCCGTTCCAACCGAGCTTGGGATCCGCCGGGGATGCAAACTGGTTGCTAGTATCCTCGAAGACCAACACGCCATTTTCCCACAGACTCCATTTGTCGGGCAAACTCGCCGCATGCAGAGCGCGGTGATTGGTTGCGCCAACCACGGATGGAATCCCCACTCGAGCCCAGGCGGATGCGAAATCATCATAGAGCCGCCCATCAGCCCAATGGGGCATGAAGGATTGCCCCTCTTGACCCATCTGCCAAAGACCGCTGCCCGCTATCGGTTGGTACACGATCCACGATTCCGCCGCGACTGCCCCACTGAGAACCGGAGGAAGATGTAGGAATTCACCGTTGCCAGAGAATTGAGCCGCCTTTCTCCCGTGAATCGCGTTGGTGACAATTTCGGGTCGGAATCGAGGATTGGGCTGAGTTGCATGATTCTCGTGCCCGGACAGGTCCAACCAAACGCCGTAAGGCAGGGAGCGGGCATTCTCACCGTTCAACCACAGGATTGGGTCACCCGGTGGTCCCGCAGGAATCGCTGCCAGGGATTTGCAGGACGCAATACTCGAATAGGGAGAGATGCCAAACTTGTTATCACAACGGATCCGATAGCTATAGTTTGTATAAAGACTAATGGATCGATCGAGGAATTCCGAACCGTTCGTGACGAACGCCGCGAGCTTCCACGGGCTACCGGGAACTTTGCGGTCGATTTGGTACACGCACGTATTATTGATGGTAACCTCATTCCAAAACACATGGAGTTGGTTGGTAGTTGTCGCAAGGACCAGAACGTTGGTGGGGGCGGATGGCGGGGCAACGATGGCGTAACGCCCGTTCAGATAGCTTGTCACTGTACTTTGCTCCCCGGTTGATAATAGCCGGTCAAAAAACAGGATCTCAGCGATTTCACCTCTAAAATGGAAGTCGCGGGGGCCCCACGGATAGTTAGGAACGGTACTGACACCCAATTCGGGTTTGGCTGGCCAGACGACCCGATTGGAGTCGAGGGCCTCGATCTCAATTCCATTGATCCAGGAGTGATACCCGGCTGAGCCGGCGGTCACATGGTGCCAATGGAATTCATCAATCGAAATGGGCGGTGGGATCGGCACTGCAGCGGCGGACCTACCAAAGGATTCAACAATCTGCCCCTGCTGATCCGGGTAAAGTGTCATTCCTCCTCCGAGCTTCCAGAGTCCGCCGGGCTCGGTCGCGCGCATTACGGCCCACACCTCGCCCTCGGTCGCATTGGTGAGACTGGGGGCCAGAATGAATCGGCCATCGCCGGTGAAGCGGTAGACCGATTGGCGCAAGTTGGTCGAGTAAACCAGAGCCGGACGCTGCCACAGATCCGGCTGCGTTGCATGCAATCCGTTCCCTGAGCGGTCAAACCAGAACTCCGGTTCCAATGCGTCGCTGGCCTCGGCACGCAGCCACATTCTTGGGTTCCCGAGGGCGGCTATTTCGGAGGGACTTACCAACGCCACGGCCTCCGAGGTTGCGTAAACGGAGGAGCCAATCCAGTTCGTCGCAGCAACTCGATAGCGGAGAAATACTCCGGGATCGGCCGAAACCGTGTCTTCGACAGATTGAGGTGCATCGTAATTCCCCACCCATGTCCAGGGCTCTGACCCGATTTGGCGCTCAAGCCGGTAGCCGATCTTCGTCAACGACTCGACCGGACTCCAGCGGATCCGAACCTGATTCGTACCGACGGGAAGCGTAGATATCGAGGTCGGCGCTTCCGGCCATTTGAACAAGAAGTGTCGGGCATTGAAATAGTGCTGGAGTCTCGCCCTCTCAAGTTCATCGAGCGTTCGATCGTAGACCAGGACTTCGGCAACATCCATGAGTCCTCCGATGGACCGGCTGCCGACAATCCCTTGAAACGAACCCGGTCCATGCGCCACGGGGCTCCCGTTGAAGAGGATCCCGGATTCAAGCGTCGACGAATGCACTCCGTAGATTCCCCACTGATTAAATGCGGGAATTCGGGGAAGAGCGGCCCAACTGCTGCTCGATCCAAAATCTTCAAGAACGCCGGTGGCGGCATCGTAGTGAGACCCCGCCCGCGAGGACCCGAATTGCCAGGCGAATCCATGTTGCGTTGTTCTTATACCGGGACCTCGAAGTACCATCCACGCCTCCGCCTGCAATAAACCAAGGTTTAGGTCAGGGACCATAATTCCCAACCAGTCGAATCCGGGCGCAGGTGGCCTCTGCCCAGAGAATGTATTCCAACGGGGCTGTACATATTGCCGGTCAAATCGAGCATGCCGTTCATTGCCGGAAACATCCATCCATCGGGCACTGGCGCTCCGAAGCGATCCGGCGGATTCACTCACCAACCAAAGTTTTGGCGCGGAAGGCGGCAGATAATCTGTCGATACCGGAACGGGTACGGCGGATTCGCCGCTTGGGTTCCCGATGCCAACATCGGTCGCAAACCGGACCCGATACCGATACCGGCGGCCGGCCTCCACGGAGGTATCGATGTACCGCCCCTCATCCGCAAGCATCGCCAGGTCCGCAAAAGGCAGGTCATCGACGGATCGCTCCACGAGGGTATGAACCCCTCCGTTGACAGGCCATTCCGTCCAGAACAGTTGGACCTCGTTGGTCTTCGTGACGATCGACATGACATTTTGAGGCACGGGCACATCGGGCACAATGTGATGTTTTGTTCTCAGGTGACGCGCCATGGCCAGGCGCTCCGCATCGGAGAAGTTTCTGGAGAAGACCAACACCTCCAAAACTCTGCCACGGAATGGGTATGGATCTCCGTGGGATCCATGACCGAGTGCGAGGGCGGTCTCATCCCACACTCTCGCGGCGGTAGTGAAGAGCTGCGACACACCGTTTAACCAGATTCCATAACTATTCCAACCGCAGGAAACATTATAAATATGCCTCCGAGTGATATCCGGGATTTGGGACGTCGCAAAGACGGGTCTTTCGATTCCAAAGCTTTCCTGAATTATCGCGTTGCCGGTTGGCTGCAGGTAAAAGGTGTACCCCCCTCGACTGCCCATTCGCCATTCATTCTGCGCGGAATCGCTTTCCAGAATCACGAAGACTTCCGCGACACGAATCGATTCTCGAAGTGGCACCTGCATAAGATTGGTTCCCAGGAATGCCACAGCACGCGAACCGTTCTCCGCTTCAACAATTGGAAAGCTCTCCCCGGTCAATCCAGCGGCAGCGTGGTTGCGCCTGCCCGATTGATCAAGCCATACCCCCATACGGATGGAGTCACTTCGCTGGGAATCGAACCATACGGTCGGGTCGCTATTTTGGATGACCGCATCGAGTGTCGACACGGTCGCGTGGGCAACCGGTGAATGGCCAGAGAACCCCGCCCCGTTGATTGCCCGGAGCCGATAATCATAGCTTTGACCGGCAATTACGTTTGTATCGCGCCACGCCAGTTGATTGGCGACGACAGCGATAACTCCATATTCCCCGCCTCCCGTCCGTCTTTGAATTTCGAAGTTCATACTTCGCTCCGATTCCGGGGGCTTCCAGCGAATTTCCACGGAATCACCCCCCGCCTGCTCCGCCAACGTGTCCGCCGGCGGATTCGGTGGCTTCAGATCTATCCCGGATCGCTGAAGAAAGAATTGCTCAACGAGGTCACGTTCGATGGGTTGAAGCGCACGGTCGAAGAGGCAGAAATCGGCGACCCGTCCTCTGAACGGGAGCGTCCCAAGGCCATTGTCTCCCAAAACTAGCGGGTTGGGAAATGTGGTCGTCGGATTGGCATCGGAAAAGATCAGTTGACCGTTGATCCAAGCGGTCCATTCGCCATTTCGAGCGAGAATGTGGTACAAGTGATATTCGCTTAAATCGACATCGGCAGGGTACACAGTGTCTGGGCGCCCGGCGTTTTCAGCCAAAGGAAACCCAACGAAATGGAAATTGTGGAGGGCGATACCCAAGTGCCACAGCGATCCGCCCGGTTCGCTTTTAACCAAGGCAAACACTTCCATTGCGGCACCGTTCGTCAGGAATCCGGGGATCTCAATCCGGTCATCGAGCCCATCGAACAGGACGGATGGAATGCCGTCGTGGATTGCAACGGCCGGTGTCGGTGTTCGGTTGGACGCCGCCTGGAAACCATGACGATCGTTTCCCGACAGATCCGGCCACACCCCTGTCGTGAGGCCATCCGCGGTTTCTCCCGTCAGCCAGATCGCCGGATGGACGGGGACGTTCGCCCACATCGCGGGAAACGTCGTCGCGCTGGCCACCGGAGAAGGCGGCCCGTCACCCGCGATGCTGAACGGAACAACCCGGTAATGGTATCCGGTGACGGGAATCAAATTGCGGTCAGTGAAGGAAACCTCATTGGTGACAATCGCAATCGCGCGCCATAGGTCGTCGGATATCAGACGTTCTATACGAAACTCTCCGGGTAAACCTGAGACCGATTCAGGCGGACGCCAGGACACGACGATTTCGCTCGATCCGATGGCAACCGCCGACGCACCGGGAACGGCATCCGGTCTTCCGGCGATCCGTGCCTGAGCGTTCATATAATCATATACTACTCGATTTTCTGATAATGAGAGTTTTCTATTGTAGACAATGATTTCCGCAATATCCCCGGAAAATGGCACGTGGTATCGGGCTTGTCCAACCCACACAAAGGGAACCGCGCCCGGGATGTGATTGGAGGCACCGCGAGTCAGTGAAAGGCCGTTGAGCCAGTCTTCCCAAACGGTTTCGAATGCCCTTACATGATAAATTGACCACCGTTTTGAGTAGCCTGATCTGAGAGGGCGGCTCTTTGCCACATCCGTCAGCAGCATATTTAATAACGATGACTCCGAAAGCTGCGGCCCGAGCTGCTGGGAACCGAATCCAAGGACGCTCCCACCGCGATCGCTCTTGGCCACCACAAATACTTCTCCCCCGGCATCGAGGGGTAGTCCTTGGGCGGTGCTCAATATTTCATTGCCCCTAAACCGGGCCACCTTTTGCCCAAGCGCAAGATCGAACACGGCCAAAGGCTGGCTGGGCATAGACGGTTGCACGGCATGGCGATCATTCCCCGACAGGTCCATCCATTCGGCAATGCCCATTCCAGAGTCGGTTTGAATGCCGTCGGCTCCCAGCCAGAGTTGCAATCCGTCCGTTGGGATTTGACTCACGCCGACCGTGACCGAGTCCTGACACAGGAGTTCACCCGAACGGGCAAGTCCGCTGACGACGAGCGAATGGGGACCGCCCGCTTGTGGGGTCCAGGGCAGCACTCGGGAGGAACCCGGCCAAACGCCCGATCGTGATCCGTCAACCAAAAGCTCCACCGAGGCGATTTGGCGATACCGGTCCTCAAGGCTGATCGCAATCGGGTTGTCGCGGCCTGGCGCGAGCCCCATTGTATTTCGGGGCGAGAGTAAGCGGAGAATTGGCGGCGGCAGATTGCTCGCGACGAGCACAAACGTGCGCTGTACTCCTTGAAATTCACCCGATCCCACAATATCACCGGCATCATTGATGGCCCTGGCCTCCCGCAGAATCCATCCGCTAGTGGGATCCACTCGCGTATTCAAATCGATTGCCTCCGCCCCCTGCCAAAGGACAGCTCTCGAGGATCCATCGCCCATCGTCACACTTCCCGCCACTCGATCGGAGCCATTCAGTGCCGACGCCCGAGCATTCGTGCCGCCATCGATCAGCGCGAGTCGATGAACGTTCGTCCCGACAAGCAGAAACGGTTGCTCTGTGGTGGAGCTCCGCGCATTGCCCAGGACGACGCCCGATTCGTTGATCGCGACCCCCTCGAACAATTCCCACCCGGAGGGGGCAAATACATTGAGATCGGTTACGATCCCGTCCACCCATCGGACGGCGCGTGCTTTTCCCCCGTCGGCAAGGGCTGCCGAGCCGACGATGACACCGGAAGAGTTGATCGCGAGGCCAACGCCTTCGGTTCCGCCCAACCCTGGCAGGGGCGACATCACCTCATCCGATATTACTACCGCCTGCGTCCCGTCGGTACCGTCGACCGCCCCGACCAAAACCCCGCTTGCGTTGAGCCCGAAGCAAGACATGCCATCGGCTCCAATCGGGCGCAACTCCAAGCCCGGCCCGCCGGCTAGCGATATTCGTCTTCCATCTTGAAGGAAAGTGCCCGCGACCCCACCCAGGTCATTGATAGCTATAGATATAGGTTGAGCTCCGAGCGGCACCTCGATAAGAGTCACGGAGGCGTCGGAGAGGTTGAACAAAAAGATATTTGTGGCCGAATCTCCGGCCGACACGCCCACCAGGATGCCCTGGTTGTTTAAATTTCCCGGACGGGTGGAAAACCCCGTGACGGCATCGAGATCAATCAAAGCGGTGGCGGCGGCAGCGTTATTCGAGAAAACGCTTATATACATCATCCACGCGAGAGCTCTCGCTAGGCAACGCACGCCGGGAAACATGACGCTACGATTGCGCGACGACTTCAGGGTCCGTCAAGAGCAATGTGATCGGGCGCCGGAATATTTATTTTGCATGCGATGCAATGGATGTGAAATTGCTATAAGGCCGTCGCCGAGACCGATGGTTATTTATAAGGAGAACCACGGGCTGGAGGTACTCACTTTTGACGATGCGATGGCTAGCTTTGCTGAAGCTTCATCCGGAGATCGTTATTGGCGGTTCGGCTTGGCGCGTTCGACGAGACGGGCGCGGGTCATGCGCTCGCGCAGGCCACCCTGTTTCACAAAGGCCTCTTCCAATTGGCGGAGCAGTTGGTCCCGGTGGACTTCACATCGGCCCTTGGCGTTGGCATCGCATCTTGGTAGACAACCGCCCATGACAGCCCGCCCTTCCCTCCGCACGGACCGCCGCGACTTCCTCCGTCTCGCCGCAGGTGCAGCCACGGCGGCCAGCTTGAGCGGGAGAAATTTCCTCCGTGCCCAGGTGCCGGGCGACCGTCCGACCCGCACCCCCGATGTGACGGTGCTCAATCCGCGCACGCGGATTCCCGTGGGCCTCATCATTGATGATTCGACGTGCCTGGTGAACCTGAACCGCTTTGCGATGCCCCAATTTAATGAGGCGTTCGTCGGCGCGACCCAGACGTACCACCGGCCGTGGCGCGATTGGCCGGTCGAGATCCCCGACGCGTTTGTCCGCAAGTTTGGTGAGTGGTGTACCGGGGCGGGCGTGAAGGGCAAGTATAGCATCGTACCGTATCCAGCCTGTGTCGGCCGGCTTGACCGCATGTTGCCAGGTTGGACACCGCGCGAGTTGAAGGAATCGTTGGACTTGGTGCGCACGGTGATGATGCCAAACTGGGACATTCATCCCGAGATGGTTACGCACACACGGGTTATCGATCTCAAGACCGGGCATCCTTACGCCGAGCTCTCGCCGAAGTTCATGGAGAACTGGGAGTGGACCACCGGGCGCAGCGTCGACGAAATCGCCGCGTACCTGGCGTACGCGCTGCGGATTCTCAAGGAAGTCGGCCTGCCGTGCGAAGGCATCACCACTCCGGGTGGATTCGGCAACCGGGCTCTGCCGCAGTTGGCGCAGGCGACGTTGCAATCGGTGCGGGAGGTCTTCGGCGCGGAGATCCCACACTATTTCCGCCATGCTTACAGCGAAGGCAAGCAGAGCGTCATGCCCCGTGTCGAGTATGCGAGCGGGCTGGACGGACCGGACCCGCGCTGTGTGGTGAGCATCATCGGCTGCACGGGCGACTGGACCGGCGGTTGGGATTGCATCAATCCCGGTGGTGCGGACAAGTTCATCAGCGAGGATGGTCAGCATGGGCGCATGGTGGACGTTATTGCCCGGGGGGAGCCGGCGCTGATGCTGGCGCACTGGACCGGCATCTGGTTCAACGGCTACGAAGTTGGCTTCAACATCTTCAAGGAAGTGGTGAAGCGCCTGCACGGGCGTTATGATCATCTGTTATGGATGAAGCTGAGTGAGGTATCGCGGTACTGGGCGGCGCGTGAGTTGACCCGGATTGAGCGCAACGGAAACACGGTTGAATTCCGGGCACCCTTCGCCTGTCCCGACTTCACGGTGCGTTTGGGAGTGTCAGCAGGGCAATCGCCTCGGCTTCGGGTGAGTGCAGAGTTTAGTGAACTGAAGGAAGTCGCCTCACCGCTGACGCTTTCCGCCAATACATGGTTCCGTGAAGGCGAGCATGCGACCGTTTGCTTCACACTGCCGAAGGGAACCTCAGAGATCCTCGCGTGAAACGCAGACCATGGACCATTGGGGTCAGGACCATTGGGGTCAGTCAATAGTAATGTGCTTTTCTTCGCGCGCTCTCCCGGCGCGGCGGCAAGAAGCTATCGGCTCACTTTTCGAGAATTCGCCGATGGACTCCGCGTACGTATTAATCGTGCGGGAAGGGTCCTTCCAAAAAATCCCCGTTGACCGACCCCATCAGCGGGCTATTTTGGCAGTTCTGTATCGGACCTTCTGAATCACGTAATCGAACTCTTATGGTAAAAGTTGCAATCAATGGTTTCGGCCGCATCGGCCGCTTGGTATTTCGGGCAATGGTCGAGCAAGGCATCGTTGGAAAAGATGTCCAGGTCGTTGCCGTCGGGGACATCGTCCCGGCCGACAATCTGGCATATCTGCTCAAGTACGACTCGACCCAAGGCCGATTCGCTGGGAGCGTCGGCTCGAAGAAATCGACCGCCGAAAAACTGGAGGATGACGTCCTAATCGTTAATGGGCAGAATATTCTGGTAGTGAGCGCGAAGACGCCGGCGGAACTTCCCTGGAAAACCCTTGGCGTGGACATCGTCATCGAGTGCACGGGGTTGTTCACCGATGCGGACAAAACGAGCGAGCGATCGGCTTACGGACACATCAAGGCGGGCGCAAAAAAGGTCATCATATCTGCTCCGGCCAAGAACGAGGACATTACGATTGTGATGGGGGTAAATCACGAGAAGTACAACCCCGCCCAGCATCACATCATTTCCAATGCAAGCTGCACGACGAACTGTCTCGCGCCGGTAGTGCATGTGCTCCTGAAGGAAGGCTTCGGCATTGAAGAAGGATTAATGACTACGGTGCACGCTTACACGGCGACTCAGAAGACGGTCGACGGACCTTCGAAGAAGGACTGGAAGGGGGGCCGTTCCGCGGCGATCAACATTATTCCCAGCACAACGGGTGCGGCGAAAGCGGTCGCCCTCGTCTGCCCCGAGGTGAAGGGTAAGCTGACGGGGATGGCATTCCGTGTACCGACGCCGACGGTTTCCTGTGTGGACCTGACGGTGCGGACGACTCGCGACACAAGCTACGCTGAGATCAGTGCGGCGATGAAGAGGGCCAGCGAGACCTATCTCAAGGGCATTCTGGATTACACAACGGATGAAGTCGTGTCCTCAGATTTCATTCACGACAAGAGCAGTTCGATCTTCGACGCGGGCTCGGGTATCGAGCTCAACAAACGGTTCTTCAAGTTGATCAACTGGTATGACAACGAGTGGGGTTACAGCAACCGCGTGGGCGACCTCGTGAAGCACATTATTGCCAAGGGGCTTTGAGCGCCGCCCCGCGAAATATCCGGCCATGGAACGCGGCGGTCCCGAACAGGACCGCCGTTTTAGTTGCGGCCACCCTCCGCGCATTGGTACGGGATGAAAGCGGTTCTTTCTCGATTTGCGGCCGTTTCGAATTGGCGGGGTATTTCCGTGTTTCGTACCGATTAAATGGGTCTTGCTCCGGGCTCATGGATCCAGAATTAATCCCCGCAAATTCGAAGCGACCGCCAATTGGAAGCGGGATGAAAGCACGAACGCGTTGCCCGAAACCAATCGAAAACGGGAGCATTAATTTCCGACTTGGCGCGACACGCCGAAAACAAGTTACCGCATTCGGAGTGGAGGCCTGCGGATATCACGCTTTTTTCCAAGTCGGTAAAAAGTCTCGCTGCGATATCAGGAGCGCCGCGAAATCTCCCGGCCATGCAACGCGGCGGTCCCGAACAGGACCGCCGTTTTATTTGTGGCCGTTTCGAATTAGCGGGGTATTTCCGTGTTTCGTACCGATTAAATGGGTCTTGCTGCGGGCTCATGGATCCAGAATCAATCCCCGCAAATTCGAAGCGACCGCCAATTGGAAGCGGGATGAAAGCACGAACGCGTTTCCCGAAACCAATCGAACATGGGAGCATTAATTTCCGACTTGGCGCGACACGCCGAAAACAAGTTGCCGCATTCGGAGTGGGGGCCTGCGGATATCACGCTTTTTTCCAAGTCGGCAAAAAGTCTCGCTGCGATATCAGGAGTCCTGAGGGCTGGGTTGCAGTCGCTTGAAACCGTGATCACGCCGCGACCACGGTGTCTCGCGGCTTGAAGGGCTCCCGCATGCGCAAACCCAGCGTTTTCAGTAACTCGGCGTCGGCGTCGTAACTCGGCGATGGAACAGCTTTGGTGAGCATGAACTCTGTTTCGCTGGAGAAAATGGAGTTTGCACCCGCCAGGAAACACAGGGCCTGTTCTGTTTCTTCAAGGCGCGCCCGACCCGCGGTCAGCCGGATATCGGATCGCGGAAAAACGATTCGGGCCGTGGCGATCATTCGCACCACATCCCAGATGGGCACATCCAGATTCTCGCCGAGCGGAGTGCCCGGAACCTTGGAGAGAATATTGATCGGCACCGACTCGGGGTGCGGGCGAATTTGCGCCAGCGTTTGCAGCATTTTCATCCGGTCGTCGACCGTCTCGCCAAGGCCGATGATGCCCCCGGAACATACGGTGACCGACGTCTTGCGAACCGTTTGCAGCGTATTCAAGCGGTCTTCGTACCGGCGCGAGGTAATGATCGTTTCGTAAAACTCGGCGGACGAGTCGACGTTGTGATTATAGGCGTGCAAGCCTGCGTGCTCGAGCTTCCGTGCCTGATCCTCGGTCAGCATGCCCAGTGTGCAGCAAACCTCCATTCCCATGTCGGTGACGTCCTTCACCATATCGAGGACGCGATCGAACTGCACATTATCCTTTACCTCTCGCCAAGCAGCACCGAGACAGACGCGGGAGACGCCGGACGCCTTCGCCCGCGCGGCGATCTCGATCACCTTCTCCTTTTCCATCAATCGCTCGGGGGCCACCCCGGTGGTATAGCGAGAGGACTGCGCGCAGTAGGCGCAGTCCTCCGGGCAGGCTCCGGTCTTGATGGAAATCAGTTTGCAGACCTGCATTTCGAGCGGGTCGTGGTTGACGCGATGCACGGCGGCCGCTTGGAAAACGAGATCCAGCACGGGCATATCGTGGATGGCCCGCAATTCGGGCAGTGACCAATCGTGACGGATAAGAGCGGAGTTCATACTCAGGTACAGGCCGCGAGGCCAGTGGTAGGAAACCATGCCGGAGCCCTGCCCTCTTTGTAAACTCCGGAAGCGGCGCCCAAAACCGCGGATAAAGGAGAGGAGAACCGCGGATGAACACGGATTGACGCGGATAGAAAGGGCATGGAATCTGCGTCTATCGGCGTTTATCCGTGGTTCTCATTCCCCAATAGTCGGTGGCGACAAATTCAATTCTCATGGC
>CAMAUY010000113.1 GCA_945861565.1 Akkermansia muciniphila | reverse complement strand
AGGAACGAGGATTGTTCACGCTGTTCAGAAGCGATCCTTGGACGGAGCAATCCTGAAGACCACTGACTGGAAAGCTGGATGCGGGAAATCCGCCCGTCCAGTTTGGAGGGAGGGGTGGCCTCATCGGCCATCCCTACCCTATCGGTCTGCCGCCGCTCCGCGGCTTTTCTAAATGTCGATTGTCAATCGGGGACACACGCGCCAGGAAATGGCCAATCTCCAGTCCCCGCATCCGATGCGGGGGGAGAGAGTGGCCGCAGAGGCCGGGAGAGGGGTCGCATATATTCCACGAGGTCAGTCCTGAGCCTCGTTTGCTTGAAAGTCTTAGCAGAAGCTGACATCGTGCGGAGCGATATCTGCGAAAGTTGGGCCAAATTGACCGTCATCTCTCTCTACTCTTTTGCTAGTATACATCCATGACCACCATCCACGAGATCGCCCCCGACCTATTCCGGCTCTCCATCTACGTTCTGGACTTCGACATGCAGTTCAATCATTTCCTCGTGCGTGATGAGGAGCCGCTGCTCTTTCACGCGGGCTTCAAGGGGATGTTTCCAGCCTTGCGGGAAGCCGTGGCCACGTTGATGGATCCCACGAAGCTGCGGCACATTGCCTGGAGCCACTTTGAATCCGACGAAATCGGCGCGCTCAACCATTGGCTGGAACTCGCACCCCAGGCTCAGCCGGTCTGCACCTTCGTCGGAAAACTTGTCAGCGTGGATGACTTTTCTATCCGCCCCGCACGTGGCATGACGGCGGAGGACGTTCTGACCACGGGCAAATACCGGTACCGATTCCATCGTTCACCGCACCTTCCGCATGGGTGGGACGCGGGCGTGTTGTTCGAGGAGACGCGCAAGACGTTGTTCTGTTCCGATCTTTTCCATCATTTTGGGGACGTCGCTCCCGTGACTTCGTCCGACCTCATCGGGCCGGCGCGGAAGGCCATGCAGCAAATGCAGCAGGGACCCCTGGCCGACTACCTTCCTTACACGCGCCAGACGGAAGGCGTTCTGCGCTCGCTGGCGGCTCTCAAGCCGGAAACGCTGGCTGTCATGCACGGCTCCTCCTACATCGGTCCGGGCGAGCGACTGCTCACTGACTTGGCCGGTGTGATCAAGGAAAATTTCTAACGCGCCGCAACGGTTTTGGGTGGAAACCTCCATCTACCTTTTTGCGAGTTCCTCGAAAAAGTTGAAGCTGAGCTCCGGCCGCAACACACCTTGAGTGTGAAGCAGTCGGCGCCGCTCTCCAGCATGGAGGTCGCGCAACTGTGTCGAAGCCCGTGAGAGCATCCCATGCGTAGTAATCGCACTGAACGCTCCCACGGAATCGAAACGCATTTGAAGGTGTTCCCTCTCCACGAAGCGAGGCCGGTTCCGGTCGTCTATAAAGGGTTATTCATTGCGCCAGATTTTCCACACGAGGCGCAGGCCGAGGACGGCGCTGATGACGCAGCCGAGGACGCCAAAGAGGGAATATTCACCCAGGCGCGGGGGCACCTTGTTGCTCCAGAGCATGGCCGAGCCGAGGAACAAGGCGCTGACAATCATGCCCATGACAAGACGGTTGACGGCGGGTTCGAGCCGGCGGTGTTCGAGGTGAATATCGAACTTGCCACTTTGCACCTGCTGGAAGACGTCGCCCAGCACGCGGGGGAGACTCTCGCCGAGATGGCGCCACTCGCTGAACATGCGCTGAATCTTCTTTATCTGTCGGCGCGGCGAGAGGCGGCGCCGGAGAATTTGCCGCTGATACGGCTCGATGAGCTGGAGGAGATTCACCGCTGGATTGAGGAGCCGCGCGGTGCCTTCGAGCATGGCAAAGACTTTGATGAGACGAGAAACAGCGCTGGGCAGGACGAGTTGGCCACGGGAGACCGTGCGGGCAATTTCGTTGAGGGCACCGCCAAGTTGGAAGCGATCCATGGGCTGGTTGCCGTAGTACGCAACGAAGTCCGCGAGGTCGCCGGTGAATGCTTCCTCGTCGAAGCCGGACGGGGCGTCGCATAACCGCATCAGCAGGCGCGCGAGATGGGTGGCATCGCCGCCCACAATGCTTTCGAGCACTTCCTCCACGGCCTCGCGCATTGTTTCGTCGAGGCGATCCACCATGCCGCAGTCGATGATGCCGAGCACGCCGTCGGGGAGCACGAGGAGATTGCCGGGATGTGGGTCGGCATGAAAAAAGCCGTCGCGAAAGATCATCTCCATCCAGACGATGGCACCACGGCGGGCAATTTCCTCGCGGTTGACGTGCTGTTGATCCAGCTTGGCAGCGTCATGAAAGTTGATCCCTTCGAGCAACTCCATCGTCAGCACGCGGCTGGTGGAGAGATCGGGAAACACGTCGGGGAAACGAACGGTTTTATTTCCAGCGAAATTGACGGCGAACTGTTGGAGGTTGCGTTCCTCGCGGCTGAAGTCGAGTTCGCGCAGGAGCGAGCGGCGGAACTCCTTCACGACGTTGACGGGTTGGTAGCGTTTGAGTTCCTCGGATTTCTCAGCGAGCGCGGCCAGCACTTCAAGAATCTCGAGGTCACTGCGGATGCGCGCTTCGATGCCTGGATGTTGGACCTTGACCACGACACGGCGGCCGTCGATCAGGCGCGCAGAGTGCGCCTGGCCGATCGAGGCGGAAGCAATGGGCACGGGGTCGAATTCGCCAAAGATGTCTTTCACCGCCCGTCCCAGTTCGGAGGCGACGGTGGCGAGGGTGGTTTCCGCCGGGTCCGCCGGCACGTGCTCCTGGAGCTTGGCGAGTTCGCTGGCTATTTCCTCGCCGATCAGGTCGGGCCGCGTGCTGAGCATCTGCCCCAGCTTGATATAGCTGGTGCCGAGTTCTGTCAGCGCGAGTCGGATGCGGATGGCGCGGGACTGGTCGGTCAGCCGTTCGCCGTCGTGCGTGGTAAATAGTTTTTTCGGTCCCTCGAATTCCGTGTGACTCAGCCACTCGATGAGCCCATTCTTGGCCAGGATGTTGACGACCTCGGCAAACCGGCGGGCGTTGCGCGGCAGTTGAGGCAGAAGGTGGAGCTTCATTCCGTCGCCGGCACGCGGTTGCACTTATGCCAAAATCTGCGTCACCACCTCGCCTGCGACGTCGGTCAGGCGGAAATTGCGGCCGTTGTGGAAGTAGGTCAATCGTTCGTGTTCGAAGCCTAACAGGTGGAGGATTGTTGCGTGGAGATCATTCACGCTCACTTTGTCCACGGCAGCTTTGTGTCCCAACTCGTCTGTCGAGCCGTGATGGACGCCGCCTTTGACTCCGCCGCCCGCCAGCCAGTAGGTGAAGGCATGCGGATTGTGATCGCGACCGGGTTTCTTGGATTTTTGAGAAATGGGCAGGCGGCCGAACTCGCCGCCCCAGACGACAAGGGTTTCCTCCAGCAGGCCTCGTTGTTCGAGGTCGGCGAGCAATCCGGCGATGGGCTGGTCGGTTTCGCGGGCGAACCCGCGATGATTACCGACGATGTCCTCGTGCCCGTCCCAACTACGCTGGTTTTCCATGCCACCGGAATAAATCTGCACAAATCGTACGCCACGTTCGACCATGCGCCGAGCCATCAGGCATTGCGCGGCAAAGTGGCGACAATGTTTTTGATCGAGACCATAGAGTTGTTTGAGGGGCTCCGGTTCCTGTTCGATGTCGAACGCTTCGGGCGCGGCGGTCTGCATCCGATAGGCGAGTTCGAAGCTCTCGATGCGGGCGGTGAGTTCACTCTCCGCCGAGGATTGCGGGAGGTGATGGCGGTTGAGTTTGGAGAGGAGATCGAGTTGAGCGCGTTGGCCGGCCGCACCCATTCCGGCCGGTGGTTTGAGGTTATCGATGGGGTCACCGTTCGGTCGCAACCAGGTGCCTTGATAGACGCTGGGGAGAAAGCCTGCGCCCCAATTGCTGGCTTGGCCCTTGGGCAACCCGCGATCCAGGGGATCGCTCATGACGACAAACGCGGGCAGATTGCGACTCTCGCTGCCGAGCCCATAGGTCATCCACGAGCCGACGCACGGTGAGCCCATGCGCGTAGTACCGGTATTGATCATGAACAGCGCCGGGCTGTGGTTGTTGGATTCGGTGTGGCACGAGTGGAGGAACGCCATCTTGTCGACGTGCCGTGCCATGTGCGGGAACAGATCACTCACCCAAGTACCGCTCCGGCCGTGTTGCGCCCAGTCGAAGGGGGATTTCATGAGCGGCCCGATCGACTCGGTGAAAAACCCCGTCTTCTTGTCGAAACCTTCGAGTTCCTTTCCGTCCCGTTTGATGAGTTCGGGCTTGTAATCCCAGGTATCCACCTGGCTTGGACCGCCATTCATGAACAGCCAGATGACGGACTTGGCTCGGGCCGGAAAGTGAGAGGGAACGGGTGCCAACGGATTGAGGGTTAAGGCGCGGGCGGCCGGCCGGATCAACCCCGTATCCTGAAACAATCCGGCCAGGGCAAGGAGACCGGCTCCGCCGCCGGCGCGGCGGAGCATCGCACGACGATTGAGCAGGGAGGGGTCAGTCGACATAAATGAATTCATTGAGGCTTAACACCACTTGAGCGAAGTCGGTCAGAGCCATTTCCTGGGCATCGGGCTTTTGTTCTGCGCGGTAACGGGTTCTCTGTTGTTCGATAAAAGCGATGGCGTCGGCGCTTTCCGATTCCGCAGGTGCCCGGTTCAGCGCGAACCGATAGGCGCGGGAAACGATTTCGGCCAGCGGTGGGCTAGGGTCAGGACTTGAGGCGAAGCGGTGGGCGAACGCCGTGGCCCAGGAACGGACGTGCGGGCTATTCATGAGCAGGAGGGCTTGGGGGGCGACCGTGGTGGTGGGGCGCGTGCCCTGACTAACGAGCGGTTCGGGGACGTCGAAGGCCTGCATTCCTGGGACGAGTCGGCTGCGTTTTACGGTGAAGTAGATGCTGCGGCGACGGCTCGCCTCCTCCAGCGTGCCGGGGCCGAACATACTCAGATCGAGCTCGCCGGAGACGAAAAGGAGTGAGTCCCGGATCGCTTCGGCCTGAAGCCGGTGGGGAAGGCGGCGTGAGAGCAGGGCGTTCGTTGGGTCGTCCTTAAGCTTGGCGGCGTCCGGGCGGGTGTCTTGCTGATAGGCACTGCTGGTCATCATGAGCTGATGGATCGGCTTGAGCCTCCACCCTCCCCGGATTAGTTCTAAGGCAAGCCAGTCGAGCAATTGCGGATGCGTGGGTTTGGCACCTTGCACGCCGAAGTCGTTCGGAGTCGCGACGAGACCCTGCCCGAAGTGGTGCTGCCAGAGGCGGTTCACGATGACGCGGGCGACGAGGTGACCGGCACCCTGCTCGGGGTCCGTCATCCAATTCGCCAGGGACCGACGACGGCCGGAAAATTTCGCGCCCGCGGGCGGCTGCCAGTGCCAGCGGTTTTCAAGCTGGGGATCCCGTAGCATCACCCGCAAAAGGCCGGGAGTTGCGACCCCTCGCTTTAGATCCGTGCTCCCGCGTTGGAGAAAGTAGGTCTCGTTAAAAAAGTCCGCACCCTGGGTGTGCATCCGTAGCGCCGGGTAGCCCTCGGCACAGACGAGGACCTTGGTGAGCTTTGGCTGGGGGGCATGCCGAGCGTGTTCCTCGACCTTGGCGTGATAGGATTGCCAACCCGGTTCGGAAGTCTTCCACCAGTTCTTGAGTACGGTGGTATCGGCCGGTGAAAGAGGTGCCGGTGCTGGCTGGGAGAGTCTTCTAGTCTCGAAAATCGCCGCAACTCTTGCGGGCAGTGCCTCGCCGCCGGTCGTTGAATTCTCCCGAGCTGTCACCGCCAGACGCGTGCGTCCCAGGCTGTGTTTGGCGTTCACATCAAATTCGAGTCGGACGTCCAGCCGTGTGCCCCGCTCGAAGCCAACCGGGTTCTCGAATGCAAAGACGGCGGCGTGGTTTGTCCCCGTTTTCGGATCGATCGCCCAACCGGTTTTCGGGTTTTCATCGAGGCTGGCAGCAATCGAGAGAGCGTTGGTGTTCTGCTCGAACGTGGCCTGCGCACGCACCAGCTTGACTTCATTAGATTGCCCCCCAGTCAACGGTGACGCAAAAACGCGAATTCGGCTCAGCCCGATGTTGCCGTTTTCCGCCCGACCCGGCCCGCCCTTCGGCATACTGGGATCCGATAACGCCTCCAACCGCAGCGCGCGGAGCCCCTGAATCTGAACGGATGCATTGAGCGTGTAGACATCGAAATCGGCATTCTTCCCCTCGGCAAGATACGAGCCATCGTCGAGCTTCTGAAAGGTGGCGCCGCCCTTGGATTTTAGTTCGTTCGGCTCAAGCAATTCCCAGATGGCGGTGGCAGGGCGTTGCGCACCGGCCGCCTGCCAGGCGTCGAACTTTGCCGGCAGTTCAAGTTCCTCATACCGCTTCAGCGCAGCGACCAACGGGGCATGTGCACGCTCATACGTTTCCTTGGCGTGCCGATTCTCTTCCGGCTGCAGGTCGAGATCGATGTCGCTACGCACGGTCGTGGTGAACGTGGCGAGCATCCGATAATAATCGTCCGTCGGGATCGGATCGAACTTGTGGTCATGACACCGGGCGCAACCGACCGTCATGCCGAGCATCGCGGTTCCGGTGGTGGCGAGGATGTCGTCCATCGCATCGTATCGGGCACGCTCGACTTCGTTCGCCGTAATCTGCGTGGGGAAAACGCCCGCGCCAAGAAAACCCGTGGCCATCAACGCGAGGGGATTGTCTGGTTCAAATTCATCCCCCGCGACCTGCCAACGCACGAATTGGTCGAAAGGCATGTCCGAGTTAAGCGCTTTGATGACGAAGTCACGGTAGTGATAGGCGTTCGTTCGATCATAGTCATGTTCGAAGCCGGAACTCTCCCCGAAACGGGCCACATCCAGCCAATGCCGAGCCCAGCGCTCTCCGTAGCGGGGACTGTCGAGCAATTTTGCGATGCGCTTCGGCCAGGCGTCCAAAGATGTGTCGTCCAGGAAGGCGTCCACTTCCTCCGACGTGGGCGGCAGTCCGAGCAAATCAAACGAGGCGCGGCGGATGAGCGTCCGGCGGTCGGCCGGCGGGTTGGGCGTGAGATGATTCTCTTCGAGACGGGCCCGGACGAATGAATCGATGGGCGTTCGCAGAGCGTCGGGCGCGCTTGCTCGTGGCGGATCGACTCGGTTGAGTGGCTGAAAGGCCCACCATTGACGGTCGCTTTCCGTGACGTTGCTTCGGTCCTTTTTCGCCACGGGCTTGCTGCCAAGGGGTGGATGTTTCGGGGGCAACGCCGCGTTGGGCGCAGTTTCCGCAGCCATCACCCGGAGGGTAACGCAGAGAAGCAAGATCCATGCAATTTTCATCGCCAAAAATCAGTCTGGCTTGTGCAACCTGAAATACGCCACCCATTCCAGAGGCCCGACCAGAACCACGTTCTCATCGCCCTGCTGGGAGGGAATGATAGCCACCGGTAGCCAGCCTGAAGGAAGGAGCGCCGGACCGTTCTTCTCGAATCCGTCCGAGTTCAGAGTCAATTGCCAGAAATTCGCGTGGCCGCAAAAAGGCCATTTGCTCAAAGTCTGGCTCCAGCAGGTTCTGTTCATAAACTACGTGGAATTTGCCGATTCTGCACTTCAGCCCCGGTGAAGCTTCGATTCACAATACCCGTGGAAGATCGTTCCCCTGTCGACGGCTCGTCGCAAGCGGCAATTGACCGGATTCCCCAAGGGTTTATCCGTAATGGATCGCCGTCGACGGCGATGAACTCCTGTGCGTGGCAGAAAATCGATCGCCACCGAAGCCGTGATGTTGGGGCGCGTGCGGTGGTCGATCAGAAAAAAGAGTCCCATTGGAGGGGCCAAATCGGCACTGTTGAAGGCAATGAAGCGACGCGCTTTTTTGTCCTACTCGTCCGCAACGCTGGGCGGCTTGTTAGGCGCTTCCGGATGTTCGGCCGTTTCCCCTCAGCCCGACAAGGCGCGTGGAAAGCCCGCGCAGAACCTGACTGGGTACTGGCCGCTGCGCGGGGATGCTCGGGACCAATCCGGCCACGGCAACCACGGCATCGTTCACGGCTCGGGTGCCCGTGAGGGCAACTTCGATGGGCGTAGCACCTATATCGAGATTCCTCCGAGCGCCTCGCTGAACTTGGCACACGGCGATTTCACGCTGTCAGCCTGGGTCTGGGCTGCGCCCGATACCGAGGACGTTCTCGGGGATGTCCTGACGCAATTCGATCCGGTGCGACGACGAGGCTTCAACCTGAGCCTGAAGGCCAGCGCCGGCGGTTACAGTTCGCACGGCGATGACCGACAGGTCTTTTTTGGCATCGATGATGGCCGCATGAGTGAGTGGGAGGATTGCGGGCGCCCCAGCGCGACCAGCAACTACATCAGCAATTCACTCACCGTATTCCACGGCGACCTTTACGCCGCCAACACGGACGCCGTCCGAGAGGAGGATTGGAGCCGCGTGTTCCGGTATGGCGGCGGGCAATTGTGGGAAGATTGCGGGCGCGTTGGCAGCCGAAAAGCTCGCGGGGTCGGTCCCATGATTGTTCATCGGGATCATCTCTACGCGGCGAGTTGGAACTACGACTGGACCCGTGTCGCCGTCGTGAAACGGGATGAACCTCCCTACGAGGCAGACTTCTGCCGGGTCTATCGCTACGCCGGCGGTGCGCGATGGGACGATTGCGGTCAGCCGGGACGGTGTCGTCGCCTCTTCGGCCTCGCGTCATTCCGCGGGCGGCTCTACGTCACGGCCGAGGATGGCCGATGTTATGTGCACGACGGTGATCGGACGTGGACCGAGTGTGGGCATTTCCCTAACTACGGGCATCCGCTTGGTGTGCACAACGGCCGGCTCTATGCCGGTGTGCTGAACCCGGCCGGCGTGTGGGAATATGACGGCCAAGCCTGGAAAGCGCTCGGTAATCCGCAGGGTGCCGAGCTGCGTTGCAACCAGATCCACGCCATCCAGACATTTCGTGGAAAGCTTCACGTCACGACGTGGCCGGAGGGGCATGTCGTCCGGCTCGATGCGAACAGTCGTTGGACCGACTGCGGTCGTTTGGGCGACGCGCTCGAGATCAACGGTCTGGTGTCCTACAATGGCAAGTTCTACGGCGGTTCGATTCCGCGGTCCGAAATCTTCCGGTACGACGACGGCACCGCGTGGACCTCGGTGGGACGTTTCCTGAATCCGGCGGATTACGTGTTCAAGAATCCGAACGAGTGGGCGCGCGTGACCAGCCTGACGGTGTATGGGGGAAAACTGTTCGCGAGCATGGGCAGTTGCACGAGTTCGCATCGGGACGCTCCGGCGGATTTCCGCGGCAGAGTTTATGCGATACAGGCGGGGCACTGTCTCTCCCACGACCGCGACCTTGGCTCGGGGTGGCGGCACTTGACCGCAGTCCGTCGGAGCGATCGGTTGGAGTTGTTTGTGGATGGGGAAAAAACCACGGAATCCGGAGCGCGCAATGGAGGTTCGTTCGATCTCACCAGTAGCCAGCCGTTCCTCATTGGTTCCGGTGAGACGGACTATTTTTCGGGTAAGATTCACGATGTGCGCGTGTATCGAACTGCGCTTGCCTCGGAAGAGATCGGGCGGTTGTTCAGACAGGAGGCTTGCCATGCGATACGCCCGCACTAGAGTGGCCCGCATCTCCGTATGAAACCAGAACTCGATCGCGTGCCCGCCGCCCGGCGGTGCATTCAGAAGTTGTCGGGACGACTACAGAAGGAAACGGAGGAAACGGAGACAGGCATTGACAGGAACAATCTCCGTTCTCTTCGTTTGCTTCTGTTGAGAGAGTTTCCATTTCTCACGCGAGTTCGGTTGCTCCCCGCGCTTTACCGGCAACTCGTGAATGCACGCGCCGCCCGGGGTGTTTCGTGGTCCGCCGCCACCGGGGTGGGAATGACGATCGGGGACATGCGGGAAGGAAGTCGACGATGCCCTTAGCGCACTTGGCTATTGGTTCGCGTGACGTGGAGGCGACGGCTGAATTTCTTTGCCAGACTCTTGGATGGACGCCCATTCACGCACCGTCCAATGTGCCCCGGCAAGTTGCCTGGATCGACATTTCATCCGAGCGCGATCGCTCGCAACAGATTCACATTATCTATGTCGCCGACTTTGCCATCTCCGCTTTTGAACGCGAGTTCGGGCGCCACGTCGCGGTCTTCCATGAAGGGCGTGACATGGCGGCGCTCCGTCAGCGTCTGACGGCCCAGGGGGGCGAATTGATGGATCCGATTCGACCGACCCCATTCGAACGGTTCTTTTTTCGCGAACCGATCAACGGATACGTGTTTGAAGTCATCAACCAGGATCAGTGGAGAGACGAAAAATGAGTGCCGAACAGAAACTGCGGGACTTGGGAATTGTGTTGCCACCGCCACCCGCTGCGGTGGCAGCGTATCGGCCGTGGGCTCGCACGGGCAATCTCGTGATCACATCCGGCCAGCTTCCGTGGAAGGAGGGGAAGATGGCCTTTCCGGGGCGATTGGGCGAAGCGGTGAGTATTGAACAGGGATATCAGGCGGCTCGGCTGTGTGCCCTGAACGCGATCGCGCAGCTAAAGGAAGCGGTTGGGGACCTCGATCATATTGCGCAAATTGTCCGACTCGAAGGCTATGTCCATTGTTCGGCAGGTTTTCGCGCGCATCCCGATGTTATCAATGGTGCCTCGCACCTGTTTGCGCAAGTTTTCGGCGACCGTGACAAGCACTCGCGCCTCGCCCTTGGCATCTCCGATATGCCGCTCGACGCCGCGGTGCAATTGACCGTAATCGCCGAAGTGAAGACTCTTGCGTGAGACCTGAATCTTTTCATGAGTACGACCCAGGAAGCAGTAATGGATGCGGCAACGTTCGTGCGAGTTTTTAAGCAGGAACGCGCGTCCGCCATCTTGCGGACCAACAATCAGGCATCTGCGCGCAAGGCGATGGAGGCCGCGGTTCGGGGCGGTTTCCGCATCATTGAGTTCACGCTGAGTGTGCCGGGTGCCGTCGACCTGATCACCGAATTCTCGCGTAAGCCGGGGATCATCGTCGGGGCAGGGACCGTCTTGACGGTCGAGCAGGTGGACGAGGTAATCGCGGCGGGGGCCCGTTTCGTCGTGTCTCCGGTCATGGACGAAGCGGTCATACGGCGTGCGACCGAGCACAACGTCGCTTCGATGCCCGGCACGAGTACACCGACCGAGATGCTCCAGGCCTACCGGGCCGGTGCCCCGTTGCAGAAGCTCTTTCCGGAAGCGGGGCCGGGCCCGATCTGGGTGAAGCAAACGCTGGGTCCGCTTCCTTTTCTGAACATCGTTCCGACCAGTGGCGTGACTCAATCGAACGCGGTGGCGTACCTGCAGGCCGGCGCGGCCGCCGTAGGTTTTGTGAATAGCCTGTTCGTCCCCGAGGAAATCAAGGCGGGCGCGTACGACTTGATCGAGCAGCGAGCCATAGCGATGTTGGCGGTGATCAAACAAGGCTAAGAGCCTGTTTGCCCCGGGCGCAGCGCCCGCGTTACGCGAAAATTTCGCGGACGACGTGACCATGGACATCCGTCAGGCGAAAATCCCGGCCAGCATAGCGGAAGGTCAGTCGTTCGTGATCCATCCCGAGCAACGCAAGGAGCGTGGCGTGCAAGTCGTGTACGTGAACCTTGTCCCGGACGGAGAAGTACCCGTAGTCGTCGGTCTCGCCGTAGCTAAAACCGCGCTTAACGCCGCCGCCGGCGAGCCACATGGTGTAACCCTCGGGGTTATGATCGCGGCCATCGCCGTTTAACTCCGTGACGGGTGTTCGGCCGAATTCACCGCCCCAAAGGACCAGCGTGTCGTCGAGGAGCCCGCGGCCTTTTAGATCGGCCAGAAGGGCGGCGATGGGTTTGTCGACTTCGCGCGCATTTTTTGCGTGATCCCGCTTGAGGTCGCTGTGCTGATCCCATTTGTAGCTATGCGTTGCTTGGACGAATCGGACGCCCGCTTCGGAGAATCGGCGTGCCATGAGGCATTGTCGGCCGAAATTGGCGGTCGTCGGATCGTCGAGGCCGTAGAGTTCCCGAGTGGCCTTGGATTCGCGGCTGATGTCCTGGAATTCGGGTGCGGCGGACTGCATTCGGAACGCGAGTTCAAAGGCATTGATACGGCCCTCGAGGGCGGCGTCCGGGCCGGTCGCGGCGAGACTGACCTCGTTCATGTTTCGGAGCAGGTCGAGTTCCATGCGTTGGAGGTCGACCGGGGTTTCATCACTATTGTGGATGAAGGGGATGCGGGCCTTGTCGGAGGGGGTTCCGGCGTTGCCGACGGGCGTTGCCTGATGAATCGCGGGAAGGAAGGCGGAGCTATAGGCATTGACGCCGCCATGGGTGAGGGTGGGGCAAACAGTGATATAGCTTGGAAGATCCTGGTTTTCAGTGCCCAAGCCGTAGCTGATCCAAGAACCCATGCTCGGTCGAATGAAGGTGTCGCTCCCGGTATGAAGCTCGAGGAGCGCGCCACCATGGCGGGAATTCGAGCCATGCATTCCCTTGAGGAAACAGATATCGTCCACGCGCGTCGCGAGATGAGGAAACAACTCGCTGACCCAGGCGCCACTTTCACCGAATTGCCGAAATTTCCACGGTGATTTTAGAAGATGGCTGGTGGGTGACGAAAACACGCGTGGTTTCGGAAATGGCAGGGGCTTACCGTGGTCGCGTTCGAGCAGCGGCTTGTAATCAAACGTATCGACCTGGGACGGGCCACCGTGCATGAAAAGGAAGATCACGCGCTTTGCCCGGGCCGGAAACATGGGATATTTGGGGACCAGCGGCGAGTCCGTCGGCGCATTGGATCCCCGCGCACGATCCCCGAGGAGGCTGGCCAGGGCCAGATACCCGAACCCGGTGCTGCTGAAGCGCAGCCAGTCGCGCCGACTGTGCGCGGCGGTAAATTGACGGCATCCGCAAGGTGTCTGCATAGAGTTTAATCCACGTGGATGAATTCGTTCGCGGCGAGTGTTGTTCGACACAAACTCTGCCACGCCTTCAACCGTGCGTCCATCGGTTGAGGGTTCATCGTGTTCAATTTTTGCTGGTATCGCGCCACGTAATCCACGGCGGCCTCCGATTCGGCGGGGGAAGGGTTGCGGCCGAACGTGATTCGGAACAAGTCCGCCACCCGGGCGGCGTCCGCGCGATCCGAGGCCGCCAGGAGGGATCGGGCCATTTGCCGGGCAGCATTCGCCACGAGGCTACTATTCATCATGAATAACGCCTGCGGCGCGACGACCGTTTGATCACGCCGGCCATTCAAAACGCTGGGATCGGCAAAATCAAAGACCTGAAAGACATCATACAAAGCGCTGCGAACCACCGGAAGATAGAGCGATCGCCGCGGGATGTCGTACAGCGTCACATCGATCAGGCTGGCCGTGCTGGTGACATAGGTTCGATTTTGGACCGATAACATTGTCCCGCCCATCCGGGTATCGAGGCCGCCGCTAACGAACAGGATGCTGTCCCGAATCGCTTCCGCTTCCAGCCGTCGCCTCGAAAAATAGCTGAGCAGACGGTTTTCCGGATCGGGAGTGATGCCGGGCTTATCGTCGGCGGGATTCGACGAGGACTGTTGATACGCTGCGGAGTTCATGAGCAGACGGTGGAGTGACTTGATTGAACCTCCTGTTTCCACGAACTGGCGGGCCAGCCAGTCCAACAGTTCCGCATGGGTTGGTTTTTCGCCAAGGTTGCCGAAATTATCGACGGATCGGACGAGACCTTCGCCGAAATGCCAGCGCCAGATTCGGTTGACAATGACCCGGGCCGTCAGCGGATGTTCGGGGTCGGTCATCCATTGAGCGAGTTGGAGGCGTCCACTCGTGCCCGCACCGAACGCGGGAGTTGCCTGGGTTCCAATTGATCGCGTAAACCCGCGCGGGACCTCCTCACCCAGGTTCAAGTGGCTCCCGCGTTTGTGGACCCGAAGATCGGTAGGAGCGCCGTCCGACACGGCCATCGCTTCGGGCATCGCCGGCAGTTTCCCTTCGAGATCCTTCAGAGTTGCGCGGGCTGCGGACAGGGCGGTCCCTTGCGAGGCGGGGAAGTAGGATTCCGCATTCTTTGGCACGGCGAAGGGTCCAGACTTTGAATGGAGGACATCGCGGAAAGCCTCGAGTTCGGGATCATCGAGCCGCACGGAATTTCCAGAGTTCGTCCGGGCACTCGGGGCATTCGTCGCTCGTTGCCAAGACTGCTCCGCATCCATCCAGATTCGGCGGTATCGCTCGGCGAGCTCCCGGCGGGACTTGGGAATCGGCATTTGAAACAGCCGCCCAAACGACGTCACGGATGAAGAGTTCGTCGGTGCCGTACCGTCAGGCTGGCGGTCGGGCGCTCCCGACTCCGCGTTGAATCGGTACCACAACGCGAAGATTGAATTGGACGCGGATGCCGTCTTTTCCAGGTGCTTCTCCCATTGAGTGAGGAATTCAGGATGCAACGTAGGCGGACTGGTTGCTTGCGCGGCGGCACCGTCGACGGTTGAGGCGGCCGCGACCGGGCTGATCTGGACGGGGCCTTGGTTCGTCTTGGTGGAAGCGAGCGAGCGAGCGAGGTCGCGCCGATCGGTCGCCGCAAGCAGGTACTCTGCCGCGTGGGTTCGGACGTCGGCCAGCAGGACATCGGTGGCCTGCTGGACAATCCCATTGACTCGTGATTGCTGTTGTTCGATGGCCTTCTTTTGTAAACGCCAGGATCCAATCGCGGTCGCTGGGCCGAGGGGAACTTCCTGCCAACGCGCCACAACCTTGAAGTTCTCCATGGTTCGTGTGCTTTTGAAAATCCCCGCCATGGCATAGTAGTCGATCGTCGACACCGGATCATATTTGTGATCATGGCAACGGGCGCAGCCGACGGTCAGCCCCATGAACACCCGGCAGGATGAATCCAACTGCTCGTCGACGATGTCCATTTCCATCTTCACCGGATCGTCCTCGGCGAGCATCTTGGGGCCCAAGGTGAGGAATCCCGTCGCAATGAGCTGATCCGACCGATCGTCGTCCGGTGCTGCGGCTGGCAGGAGATCACCGGCCAATTGCTCCTGAACAAATCGAGGGTAGGGAACGTCCCGGTTGAAGGCGCTGACGACGTAATCCCGGTATCGAAAAGCGGTGCCGTACGCGAGGTTTTCGTCCATGCCGTTGGAGTCGGCGAAGCGCGCGAGATCGAGCCAGTGGCGCCCCCAACGTTCGCCATAGCGGGGGGAGGAAAGCAGACGGTCGATCAGACGGGCAAAGGCATCCGGCGTCGGGTCCAATTGAAACGCATCGACTTCCGCTGGAGTAGGCGGCAGCCCGGTCAAATCAAAGGTGGCGCGGCGAATCAGTGTGCGGCGATCCGCCACCGGGGCCGGTTGGCGGCCGGCCTGCTCAAGCCGATTGAGAATGAAGTGATCGACGGGAGTGCGTGACCAATGGGTCCGAGTCACGCTGGGGACACGCGGGGATGAGACGGGTTTAAACGCCCAATGGTCCGCGGCCGTGGCGGGGCATTGTGCCAGGAGCAACGAGGTCACGACCCCAACACTCCATCGTAGAAATGCCCTGAATTGGGTCGCGATTCGCCTTAGCCGCCTAGCACGGAATATCACTTTCCAGGAAAAGGATGCGGGCGCAGCCCTGCGCCGGTTGTCCTGGTTTACCGTTTCGGCAGTGTTTGCTGGCATGGATTTTTCCGGATCACTTCAGGCCCGTCGAACGTTCCTGTATCCAGGTGATGTCCTTGTTATTGGGCGACGAGATATTGAGGTTCATATAGGTGTCAGTCACCCGGATTCTCGTTCTGGGATCGAGCCAGCGATGAATTTCAGCATGGCCATCCGCAAAGGATAATCCGCCGGCTCCATTGTGGTAACTGGCGGGGTAGTTAGCGATCATAGTCGCCCCCCCGCGATCGGCCATGTTCACCGCGAACCAGCCGTCGTCGATGCTGTTTTCGTGCTCGTCAATGAAGACAAAAGTGCCCGAGGGCGACGGATTGATGAAATCGTTGAGGGTGATGATGGACCGGTATTGGACCTGACCGCCCCAGGCGCGCTTTTCGACGTCACCGACCCAACAGTTCATCGACAAGCTTCGAGTACGCTGGATTCGACCGCCGGCTTTGATGATGATTCCGGTTTTGTCCGCAGGACACTTGTAAATGCCCACGGAACTCGTATAGCGAAAGAGGGGCGATTCCGTCAAGAAGACGAGATTGGTGTTGTCCTTATTCTGAGGATTGTAATCGAGCCTGCCGGCCACCCAATTCTTGGCCGGCGACCGAATGTCAGTCGAACCCGCCCAGTTATTGGGGATGAGTTTGTCTTTGTTGTCGTCGGCGTACATCTGCCAGGCGAGCTGCAGTTGTTTGAGGTTGGCAAGGCACTTGATTCCTTCCGCCTTGGTCTTCGCCTTGCCGAGGGCCGGGAGCAGCATCCCAGCCAGGATCGCGATAATAGCGATCACGACGAGGAGTTCGATCAGCGTGAATGCGTGGGCGACCGTTGTGCGGGGCGTGCCGGGAGCGGCTGCGGAACCGGTGCCGGACGCGGCACGGTACGCCCGCGGTGCTAGGGTGCGATCATCACGCGTCTCAACTGGGGCAGAGAAAAGTTCGTTCGGCTGCATGGTAGCCAAACTAGCACACCGATTCGTTTTGCGTCGACTGTTTAAAATCGTCCGTTGCAATCTCGTGGTTCCTTCGGTGAGCACACCGAAGAATCAACTTATGGCTCTTCAGAAGAATTAGTGGGTGATTAGTGACGTTTTCTTGGGAGAGGGATTGCGAAACCGAGGAAATTCCTTCTGGGAGCGTCTCGACCCGGGGCTGGTTTGGTAACTCCGTCCGCCCGTCGGCGCGAGCTGAGGCTCAAAGCTCG
>CAMAUY010000112.1 GCA_945861565.1 Akkermansia muciniphila | reverse complement strand
CCGTGCATCCCGATGTTGTCGGTAGAGGTTGTCGCGCTGCGACAACCCCGCCCGCGTCCAGCCGGCGGACAGGGCCGCTGCGCGGTTCGTGATGCGCCTGAACGGCGCGGGGACGCCGCAGCGCGGCGTCCGCTACCGTCTCCGACAACATCGGGATGCACCGTCCGTACCGGGGCGCATCCCGATGTTGTGGGTCAGGCCTCCGCGCCGTAAGACGTCACATTTGCCAACACCTTCGGGATGCGCCCCCCCGCCGACCCGCCGACAGGCTCGCTCAAATTTGTACCCGGGACGGTGAAGGTTACGCTCTGATGCGATACCATGATACCGACGACAGCCCGCGAGCTCCGCAATCAATTCCCGATCGTTGCTGCATGGCTGGATAAGGGCGAGACCGTGCTGCTCACCCGCCGAGGCAGACCCATGGGACGCATCAATCTCCCTGCGCGGTTCGGGCGGCAACCGCCGGCCCAGTTCATCAAGCCGTTGGCCGCCTTTTCCGCTCCAATCGAGATTGTCTTCCGATAAATTCCATGAATTGCCGGATCAATTAGCCTCGGAGTCACACTCGGATCGCCTGCGAGCTCTCGGCCGATCCGCACGTCCCGCGCCGTGAGGCGACCGTAATCCTCGCGCAGCAAAATGCGCGCGGCGATGCGGGCCTTGCGCCAGCAACGGTCGAGCCCGCCTCGGGAATTCTTTGACACGTCTCAACAATGCCGTCGGTGCTTCCCTAGGCCATACAGACATTAAAATGGGATAAGACGGGCATGAAACCGCCATTTAGTTAGCGGAGTTTGGTGCGATCGAACGCGCCGGCGGAGCGGATTTCACGCTGCGCCAGAAGCCACTTCCGGCGTTGGCTGATGTTTTCTTTGATCGATGCGATATTGCGATCGAAACGGGCCTGTGCTCTTTCCGGTTTCTCACCGCGGAGTCCAGCCCGGTACGCTACTTCCCCTTCCAGTCGGGTTCGGTAGCCGTCCAGGATCGGGTAAAGTCGTTCCTCGGTGAACGCTGTTTCCAGCAACTCCCGAATGCGGGCGAGGTAGTACGGACGCAACTGCGGGTTGGCGAGCAGCGGCTTCGAGAACCATCCTCCGGGACGCCACCACGGGCTGTCGACCTCCATCAAGTTTTGCGGTGGCCGGGCCTTGCTCCAGCCCGGTGGAACGTCGCCCGCCGCCCCGTAGCTCAGCGGGAGTTTGTAAAAAGTCTGATCGGCGGGAATGCCATCGTAGTAACCAAATGTCTTGTCCTGATCCCAGGGGTACATCTCCCATTTCCCAGTTCCCTTGATATCATGGTAAGTGAAGTAGTCGTTGAAGAATCCGTCCCAATAGGACAGGAGGGAATTGACGGCAAAGTAAGTGATCACCTGCTCGATGTTGAATTCGCGCCGGATCAATTCCCACTGTTCAGCGCTCTGGGTTCGATTGAGCTCCGTCACGAGTTTTTTGAGATCCCCGTGCCCGGTATAGGGATTGGTTTTCTTTTCATGCTGATTGGTGAGGCCATTCTCATACCAGAGCAGCTTGTAGAGGTTGCCGTCGTCGCGCAGGCCATTGCGATGGAGGAACGCCTTGTTCGGTTGCTCGACGAGCAACTGATATCCGACGGGGCGACCATTGTCCCATACCCGCACAAAATCCGTCCGGCACGCCGTATTTCCCGCCTTGTGGTACAGTGCAAAGGCAAGCGGCTCCGCGAGGATGAATCGTTCGTTCTCCTCAAAAATCAGGCTAATGGTGGACATTCCGTTCAAGGGTCGATCCTTGTGGAAGTGGACTTTCCGGCCGGCGGGCCGATCAGCGACCGTCACGAAGTCAAAGACCTTCGGGGGATGACCTCCGGGCTCCACCCACACCACGGCGCTGTGTCCTTGAACGGGCGGTTCCTTTTCCGGCGGTCGTCCGACTAAGAAACGGGGTGCCCGGCCTCCGGGATCACGGTGCCGGGCGTCTCCATCCGTTTGGATGAGGAACACCCATGGCACTCGGTCCGGTATCAGTCGTGTGTGTACGAATATGGAAATGGCCGGACGCGGCTCGGTCGGTGCAGGATGCACTCGCTTTAGTCCCATGGTGTCGGTGGCGCTGATCCGGAATCGCACGAGAGACATGAGGGGTTGTCCGGGTATGATTCCTCGGAACCGATTGTTCGCCGTGGGTGTCATGGGAATCGATTTCTCGCCTGTCTCGGAGCCGACGGAAGCCACCCGATAAAGCAGCTCCACTTCGCGTAATCCGGCATCGGAGGTAACGTCCGCCACAACAATGATGGGTAGCGAAGGACCCGGGCTTGCTGGAATCGACTCAACATGGCTGACGATCGGAGGCAGGTCGGCGAGGTCGATGGAATTCAGTTTTCCCGGGGATCCACCCGGGCGCAGGGGGTCTGTGGAGAGGGGTGAACCCGTCCAGTTGTCCGCGAGACTTCCCGAAATGTTTTGGGAAATTCTCTCGAGCGTTGCGGAGAATCCGTCGGCCGCCCGAGGCCAGGGAGCGCGATCGTCGTATCGCATCGCATCGACGACCTCGCCCTGGACGTTGCAGAGTTGGAGTCGCTCACCACTACGCTTCAGATTTCCCTTAAACTCTCCTAGCGGAATGGTGTCGTAAAACGATTGGAAGACCTGGCGGTTCTGGCACACCACTCCATAGCCCCCCGCCGGAATCTGGCTTGCCGCCGGAAACGTAAACTCAACCCCCTTCGAAAACGTCCAGCCGGATAGGTCTACGGCTTGATCCGAAGCATTGCGCAACTCGACAAACTGCAGGTCACGGAGATCGCCCGGGGCGTGATACATGATCTCGTTGATTATCACCTGCGCCCGGACGGGGGCGATCGCCAGAACGATATTCAACAGGAGCAAGCGCCAAGGCGGAGACATACAGATGAAGTAGACCTTATTCCGTGGGAATTGTTTCAGAAATCTTTCCGCCCGGCCAGTGCCGAGCGACGGAAAGGGGCACTTTCGATTCCGGTCGCGATCGCGAATTCTAACGGCGCGTCCCGCTCGATCCTAGGGTGGAATCAGTCGGTACCATTTTGGGGACGGCGAAAGGCTGTCGATCATCTCATACTGGCCGGACGGCGACTCCAAGACGACGACGTCGTCCCATTCCTTCAAGTCAAACGACTGCTGAAGCTGATAGGGAACCGACGGCAGTCCGTGTGCCGAAAGCGTCGGGGTTCCGTTGGTGCCAAGATTCAACCGGATCGTGGGTAGTCCCGAAGGATGCACCTCCAAGGTGGCCTCCTCCGTGCTATTTGTGCCCGCCGCGTTGAACACAAGGCATCGATAGGTGCCCTCGACGGCCAAGCTGGCCCTGGGAATCACGTAGTTGCTGCTGGTGCCGCCGACGATCACTTGTTGATTGAATAGCCATTGATATTCTGGAACCGGTTTTCCCGCGCCGGACACCTTGAATATAGCCGGAAATCCCGGTCGGATAGTTTGGTCGAGGGGTTGAAGTGTGACGGTCGGCGGTTGATGGATGGTCAGGACGGCGGGCGGTGAGGGCGTGACACCCGCGACGTTCGATGCCGAAACGGTGTAGTTTCCCGCCTGGTTCAATTGAAGTCCGGACAGGGTGAGAACAGCGGTGGTGATGCCGAGCGGATTATCATTGAAAAACCACGCGTAAGTGGGAGCGGGGACTCCGTCTGCCATCGCCGTAAAAACGGCGGTCTCTCCCTTAAGCTTGAGTTGTGGGGCAGGGAGCTGAGTGAAGATTGGAGCGTACTCAACGACCAGCGCGACTTCCGGCGCTGTCTCGTTTCCCGCTTCATTCGAAATGCGCACGCTGTAGAGCCCGGCGGCATCCCGGGAGACTCCAGTCAGGGTCAATGTGGGACCGGTCTTGCCGGGCAGATCGGCTCCGCGGAAACGCCATTGATAGGTTGGCGATGGCGCTCCGGACGCGGTGGCGATGAAGAGGGCGGTGCCGCCCACTCGAACCGTCTGCGGCGTGGGCGCGGTGATGAAGGCCGGTGGAACCTTGACGTCGATCACCACTTCCGCCGACAACGTCGAAGATAAATCATCCGTTACGCGAACTTGGTACCGTCCGTTATCGGACAGTTGGACCGTGGGAAGCGGCAAGGAAGCACCAACCGCTCCGGGGATGTCCGCGCCATTTTTAATCCATTGATAGCGGAGCGTTCCCACTCCCTCGGCAATAACCCCTAGCAGGTGCGAAGAATCTCGTAACAGAACGGCTCCAGTCGGCGGGGTGACAATCCGAAGAGGGACTCCCAGCCGATAGTTAATCTGGGCAATCCCGCTCGGTCCGTCGATCGCCAGATAATAAATTTTTCCCGCCTGGCAGGGGAAGGAGATCCGGCTCGCCGTTCCCAGTCCCGGGGCGTTGTTGTTGCAGGCCACGTTGACCAGGCCATCGAAGAGGCCCGTGCCCGTGCCGTTGTCGAAATACGCGGCGAGAACAGTGTCGTAGTCACTGCCCACGGTGTCGGCCACCAGGATTCCGTTGGCTGCGGTCTGAATCGTATACCACTCCGAGTGCCCGCCGGCCATGCCGCAGTGGAGAGGTTCGCCTTCCTCGGTGGTCGCGTCTGTCGTATTAAAGATCTGGGTTCCGGAGGTGCCAGCAGCCAGGCCCAAGCGTCGTCCGGTCCCGCTCCCCAACAGCGAGCCGTGAATCGATGCGCCGGCGAATGTATATTCCACCGCGGACGCAAACGAATCCTCGGCAAGCACCTGAGTATCGGTGTTGTCGCTGCGTTGCGAAATCTGCAGGTCAATCTCCTTGCTTCGCGTGGTCAACTGAACTCCTCCCTTGGTGGTCGTCACGTCACAATAGTAGGTGCCGACTTGACTGCGGGTAATCGAGCCAATGACGAGCGAGCTGCTGAGCTGATTCGCGAGCGGCACGCCGTTCAGTGACCAGAGGAATGTGGCGGAGTCGGCCCCGCCCAAATCCACCGCCGCAGGAATGGAAACCGGCGCCAGCGGAAGATAACTCTTGCTGACCAGTACGCTTGTAAAAACCGGCAGCAATAGCAGGGTTTCCTGCACGTTCCACGTCAGCACGATGTCGCCGGTCGCCACCACAGACCGGGTGAGGCTCGTCAGCGATTTCGTCGTTGAACCGCGTCCGTCGACCGCAATGAAGTAAACTTGGCCAGACCGAGCATTGAACGAAACTTTGCTGGTGCGGAGGGCGGTCGACTTGTTGTTGTTCGAGGCCACTTCCTTCAGACTTCTATAGACGGGAGCATTGAGGTCGGCACCGGTGTAGACGCCGAGCAGTGTGTCGAACGTGCTGCCCTCCGTGGTGAAACTGGCAATGCCCGAGACGGACGGAACCCAGGCTAACCAGACCGAGGCGCCGCCCGTGTTGCCCGCATGGAGGGGTTCTCCCGCCGCCCGGTCGACGGTCATGCGTACGTTGGATCCCCCGCCGACGCCGCTGTTGCCGCGAAGCTGATTGGCGGGACCGCGCCGGAGAATTTCCGGCGCATCGAGTTCATCCGTGAAGGGTAGGAGCGGAACGTTTGGAACGAGTTTGGCGGTGGTGCTGTAAGCGGTACCGAGACTGTTCGCGACCACCACGCGGTAGGAACCGCCATTCGGTGTCTGGAAACTGCGGAAGGACAGTGACGAGGCTGTCGCCGACGGAATATTCACTCCATTCAATTGCCATTGGTAGGTCAATGGCGATGCGCCGGCGGCTCGGACCGACAGATTTACCGAAGTGCCCAGGGTCACCGGGCTTGCGGGCGACAGGGGTTGGGCGACAATCGTCGGCACCTGGGCGTGGATCCCCGACGCCATCCACCAGCAACACCATACCGCGGCGCACCCAGTTGTAAATAATCGTCTCATCGTCTCCCGCACCCGATAGTCAACGGGGTACGTGCCAAAAACTCAAGGTTGTGTGAGCAGTTCCTGCTACGAATGGGGACGACTTTGGCTGTATCCACAACGTTTATTCTCGCCCCCGGTTCCAATTCGCGGTTCTTCTTCGCGGCTTCCTGATCCGCGGATTTGGGGCTGCGGAGTGGGATTGTTTTTTTGACCTGCGGTGCCTAGCATGGCCGCCGTCCGTCGATATGAATTCCAATTCAGAGCACCCGTTTGCGCGACGTTTCTTTCCGGTCACCGGCATCCCGGGCTGGGGGGGCCTCGCGTTGGCGTGGATCGCCGGCGGCATCGTGACTTTTGCCCAGGGGCCGTCCGCGGGCAAATTCGAGGCGTTGCTCGTCAGTATTCAGGGTCGAGTCGATACTCAAAAAGCGGGGAGTGCGACCTGGGAGCGCGCGCAGACGAACCGGACATTGCACGTGCACGACCGCATTCGCACCGGGCCTCGCAGCCGGGTTACGCTCCAGCTTTCAAATCAGTCGGTACAACGATTGGATGAATTGACCACGCTCGAATTGCTTCCGGCGGAATCCCCCAACACCACGCCTCAACTGGAACTGAAGGAAGGCGGAATCTATTTCTTCAACCGGGAAAAGGGGACCCGGCAAAAATTTAAAACTCCGCTGGCTTCCGGTGCGATCCTGGGAACGGAATTCGCGTTGCGCGTCGCGCCGGACGGCTCAACGCGTGTCGCCTTGATGGAAGGGCGCATCGACCTTGGCAACGCCCACGGGTCAATCACGATCACGCCCGGCGACGGGGCGGAGGTAGTGGCCGGTAGCGCCCCGCGCAAGACCGCACGCCTGGATGCCCGGGCGGCCGTGCAGTGGTGCCTCTATTATCCAGCGGTAGTAGTGCCCGACGAGTTGGAGTTGACGCCGGACGAATTGTCCGAGGTCGCTGAATCGATGGACGCGTACCGGTCGGGCGATGTCATTTCTGCGCTGGCCGCGCTGCCCACCCGGTTTCCAAGTTCGGACGGTGCCGCTACGTTCGCCGCCGGGCTCAGTCTCGCCGCCGGGCAAGTTGAAGTCGCGGAGATCTTGTTGAAAGGGCGGGTCGGCGACACTGCGGACGCGGTCCGGGTCCTCATTGCGTCCGTCGGAGGTTCCCCTCCGGATTCAAGAACTCCAAGCAGGTCGGCCTCGTTGCTTCTCGCCAACTCATACGCCGCCCAGGCCGCGGGTCATCTCGATGAAGCCCTGAATCTGGCGCGGATGGCGACCGTCCAGGCCCCCGGGTTTGGCGCCACTTGGATCCGTCTCGCCGAGCTGGAATTCAGTTTCGGCCGGACGGGCTCGGCGGGAATGGCACTGCAGAAGGGCCTGACACTTTCTCCTCGCAATGCCCAGGGCGAGACGCTTCGCGGATTCACCCTGGCCGCCGCCAACCGGATTTCTCGAGCCGAAGCCGCCTTTGACCGTGCCATCCAGCTGGATGGCGGTCTGGCGAATGGCTGGCTGGGGCGCGGTCTCTGCCGCATTAAACAGGGCGCGGTCGATGCTGGCCGCAATGATCTGCAGGTTGCAGCGGCGACCGAACCCGATCGCGCCCTGTTGCGGAGTTATCTCGGCAAGGCATGGAGCGAATCGCGAGACACCGCGCGAGCCGCGCACGAGTTGCAGCGTTCCCGCGAGCTCGATCCGGCGGATCCCACCGGATGGCTCTACTCGGCACTCCTGAATCAGCAAGGAAACCGGGTGAACGAAGCCGTCGATGATTTGGAGAAGTCCAAGGAATTGAATGACCATCGCTCGGTCTATCGGTCGAGTCTCTTGTTGGACCAGGACCGGGCAATGCGATCCGCCAATCTGGCCGGCCTTTACCGTGATGCCGGCATGACGGAACGGAGTGTTCGGGAGGCCAGTCGGGCCGTCGAGGACGACTACGGCAACTTCTCGGCCCACCGCTTTCTGGCCGACAGTTATGACACATTAAGGGACCCGCGGCAGTTCAATCTTCGGTACGAGACTCCGTGGTTCACCGAGCTTTTGCTTGCCAATCTCCTCGCGCCGGTCGGTGCCGGATCCCTTTCGCAGTATGTGTCGCAACAGGAGTACTCGAGACTCTTCGAACGGGATCGCCTCGGGCTCAGTTCCACCACCGAGTACTGGGGGCATGGCGACTGGCATCAAGTGGGCTCACAATTTGGCACGATTCGGGATTTCAGTTATTCGCTCGATACGGAGTATCGCTCTCAGCGCGGCTGGGCCCCCAATACGGACGGCGAGCAATTGTCGCTCTACGGTAAATTCAAGTTTCAGCTGAGCCCCTCGGACAGCGCCTTTGCCATGATCAACTATAATGACTACGAGAATGGCGACACGCGGCAGTTGCGGGATCCCCACGACGCGTCGCCGGGATTGCGGATCACGGAACGGCAATATCCTAACGTTTTCCTGGGCTGGCATCATGAATGGGCACCCGGACAACACTCGCTCCTCCTGGCCGGCCGTCTCACTTTCGATCAGCATATTACGGATACCAATACGGCCATCCCCCTGTTCATTCGGGCGAATGCCATCGCCCCGTCCACGCTGGTGCAGAATCGCCGTTTCGTAACCGATCTCCGACGGGAGTTCGATCTGGTGGGTGTGGAGGGGCAGCACATCGCCACGCTGGGACAACATAGCCTTATCGCCGGTGTCCGTTATCAGGCGGGAGAACTGGAGAATACGGCGTTTGTGAAGACGACCGGCGGCCGATCTCAGTTTCCTCCCGCGGACATATTTCCGCGGATCGCCGACGGGAACCGTGTAGACGTCGATCGTCTCACTCTCTACGCCTACGACACCTGGAAACCTTGGGAGCCGCTCGCACTCACCGCGGGCGTCACGTACGACCAGCTTCAGTATCCCGAGAACGTCGATCTGCTCCCGTTGGCGGCCGCCGAGTCCACCACCGAACGCCTTTCTCCGAAGGCGGGCATCACGTGGTCCGTGGGGCCCGAGACCCATCTTCGAGCGGCCTGGAGCCGTTCGCTTGGCGGCGTTTCCTATGACAACAGCATCCGGTTGGAGCCGATCCAGATTGCGGGTTTCAACCAGGCGTACCGCAGCCTGATTCCGGAATCCGTGGCCGGCGTCCTCCCGGGTGCCGACTTCGAAACCCTGGGCGTCGGTGTCGATCACAAGTTTCCGACCCGCACCTATCTGAGCGCATCCGCCGAGCGATTGACCTCCGATGGCCGGCAGTCCTATGGGGCGTTTGATTGGACTCGCAATACGCTTCAGGCGGTGCCGTCGACGGCGCAACGCAATCTTGACTACGAGGAAGTGGGGGCGGGTGTCACCGTCAATCAACTGCTTGGAAACCGTTGGTCCGTGGGACTGGGGTACCGTTGGACCGAGGTGGATCTGGATAGTCGCGTGCAGGGATTGCCCGTGAGTTTGCGAAACACCCTCGACACCTTTGAGGAGTCCATCCTTCACCAGGCGACCTTGTCCGGCCGGTTCTATCTGGAGTGCGGTTTCTTCGCGCAAGCCAATGCGACCTGGACCCGCCAGGCCAATCACGGCTACCGCCCGAGTATGCCCGGTGAAGATTTTTGGCAGCTCGATGTGTACGCCGGGCACCGGTTTTGGCAGCGTCGGGCGGAGGTCCGCGTGGGCGTCCTGACTCTTACCGACGACGACTACCGTTTGAATCCGCTTACGGTTCACGAGGAATACGTCCGGGCACGGACATTCTATACGAGCCTCCGCCTTTATTTCTAATTGTGACCCTCCCCCCGATTCCCGGGTGCTGGCCGCCAAGAATGGGTTGACGCTAAGACCTTCAAGCTTGTTCCGTCGCGAACGCGTCCCATTCTTCTCCGCGTATGTCTCGCTGGCTGCCGTGGCTGGATCGAAACTCCCTGCTCGCCGTTCTCCTGGTCGCCGGGCTGGGGGTATTTCTGACGTTGTACCGGATCGGTGAGCCGCTGCGTTCGGCGAGCTACAACACGCTGTTCGCCCTGCGGCCGACGATTCCCGTCACCAATGCACTCGTGGTGTTCATTGATGAGGAATCCCATCGGGAACTCGATCAGCCACTCAACGCGCCCTGGGATCGGCGTCTTCACGCGCGACTTCTGCGACGGCTGAAGGCCGCCGGGGCGAGGGCCGTGGTGTTCGATGTGGTTTTTGTCGACTCGAAATCGCGGGACCCGGAACGGTTGGAGGCCGATCGCGAGCTTGCCGCCGCGAGCGCCGAACACGGTGCCGTAGTCGTCGGCGCCAACCCCCTGCCGGTGAAAAAGAGCAAGGGCCGCATCGAACCGGACGTGGATCTGCCGTACGAAGCGTTGCGGAATGCGGTCGACGACCGGTGGGGGGTGGTCGAGATGCGTCCAGACTATGATCAGGTCGTCCGAACCCATCCTCCGTCCTATTATCCCTTCAAACATAGTCTGGCATGGCAGACCGCATTGTTGATGGATGCCCCGGTCGTCCGCGGTACCAACGATACCCAACTCGAGCGTGCGGAAACGACCGAGCGATGGTTGAACTACTACGGTCCGGCGAATTGGCTGCTGCACCTCAGCTATTTTCAGGCCCTCGATCCGGCCCAGGCTCCGGATCATTTTTTTAAGGACCGGATTGTTTTTATTGGCTCCAGCACGATGACGAAATACTCGAATGATCGAAAGGATTCCTATATTTCGCCGTTCGGACAATTTCGATTGGAGGAGGATGACCAGTTCATATCCGGGGTTGAGATCCAGGCTACGACGACCCTGAATCTGCTGCGCGGGGACTGGTTGCGTTGGCCGGGTCGACGTTTCGAAATCGTGTTGGCCCTGGCAGCAGGCACTCTGGCCGCTGTCGGATTGCTGAAACTCCGGCCGGCCTGGGCAACGGTCGCGGCGGGTTCCGGGTGTGTGGGCATTACGGTGGGTGTCCTGGTAGTTTTCGCACGCTGGCATTTGTGGTTCGCGTGGTTGATACCGGTGATCCAAGTTCTCGCGGCATGGTTATTCTCACTTGTGGCGAATTCCGTCCGGCTCTATGTGCACAACAAACTTCTGGAGCAGACACTCTCCCTCTACGTAACGCCCAAGTTGGCCCGGAAGCTGGCGCGCGAGGGGGGCGGCCGCCTGTTGAAGCCCGGTGCCGAAAAGCAGGAGCTGACCATTTTCTTCAGCGACATCGCCGGCTTCACGACGATCACCGAAGGGTTGGATTCGAATGAACTGGCCCCATTGATGAACCATTACTTCGAAACCGCCGTGGGCCGCTGCATTCATCCAACGGATGGCACCGTGGTGAAGTACATCGGCGACGCGATCTTCGCATTTTGGAATGCGCCGGAGCCCCAACCGGACCACGCGGTCCGCGCGTGCCAGGCCGCATTGTTTTTTCGCTCCCAGGTCCTGCATGAAATCAATGGACGGGAACTGCTCACCCGGATCGGTTTGCACACCGGGTTTGCCAACGTCGGCAATTTTGGAAGCACCACCCGGGTTGACTACACGGCTCTCGGCGAGAACATCAACCTGGCGTCCCGCATGGAGGGACTCAACAAGCATCTGGGAACCGAAACCCTGCTGACGGGCGACACGTTCAGCCAGGTAGGGGGTAAATTTCATACACGATATCTCGGGAAATTCATATTGAAGGGTTTTGAAAGAGTGGTCGAAGTTCACGAACTTGTTGGCTCCGTCATTGGGGAGATTCGTTTTGCCGACCGCGATCGGCGATTCACTGCGGGCGTGGGTGCATTTCAGAAAGGCGACCTGGATGGGGCGCGCCGGTGCTTCCAGGACGTGTTGGGAATCGTTCCCGCGGACGGCCCCACCCGTTTCTACCTGCACATTCTTTCGGAAATGCCCCCCGGCCCCGTGGCTGCTGATTGGACGGGTAGCATCGAATTGCATGAAAAGTAACGGTGAATGATCCGGTCGAAACCGGGGCAATGCCTGTGAATAAAAAATCGCGCCTGGAACCCAATTCTGAGTCGATGAGCCATGGTGCCGCTCCGAGGTTGCTGAGTCCGCCTGGGCCAGGCTGTCCCGTTCCGCCGAGGGTCGATACCCGCCCGCAGGATTTCCCTTCGTCGCTCGGCCCAACATCGTCACAAGCTCATCCGATGACGGCAGCACCTCGGGACGTTCGGGTACCTCCACCCGGATGTGCAAGTGATGCGACATAATGCATTGGATGAGGATCCTAAAGAAGTCCAATCAAAATCATGAAAACAAAACCGGTTAGCAATCGAGGATCAAACGGGTTTACTTTGATCGAACTTTTGGTCGTCATCGCGATCATTGCCATCCTGGCGGGCATGCTCCTGCCGGCCCTCAGCAAAGCCAAAACCAAAGCCCAGGGGATCTTGTGCATGAGCAACACCCGGCAGTTGTGCCTTGCCTGGCGGTTGTACACCGAAGATTTCGGAGGGGTACTCGTGCCTAATTTTTTTCATAAAATGTCGGATATCGATATCCAATCACCAACCCAGGCCTGGGTGTTTCTGGATGAACGCGAGGATAGCCTGGACGACGGGTTCTTCGCGACGGAAATGGCGCAGTCGCTTTGGTACAACTGGCCCGCCAGTTACCACAATGGAGCCTGCGGCATTGCCTTTGCCGACGGTCATAGCGAAATAAAAAAATGGATCGATCCGCGCACCAAACCGACGATCAAAAAAGGGGGGCGATTGGATATGCTCGTTTCATCACCGGGCAACTTGGATTTGAAATGGCTCCAGGAAAGAACTACCAAAAAGCGGTAATTACTGATAAGCAGCTCAACCGTTACCGGTGCCTGTCGCGATGATCCAGTCCTGTTCGGTTCGCGAATATGTCATCATTCAACCCTTAACCCTTGGCCCTTGGCCCATCATGAAGACGTTTGCCTGGTTTCAGTTCTTGCTTGCTGCCGGCCTCGGCGGCGCTGTGGCCCAAACGATGCCAGCCCTCAGCGAGGACCCCGCGGATATTGTCAACGACTACGTCTCGATTGGCGAATGGAAGACCGCTGGCAACCCGGACAACTGGAGCCGGAGCTCGGGTGCGATCGCGCCATTTGTTGTCGCCAACGGCCTCTTGGAAGTGACGACCATCGGCGGCGACCCCAATTTGTCGCGCGGGAGTTTCGCCACGGTGCTAAGCACGACCCCGGAGTTAACCATCGTTGAGGTCGGTATCCGCTTGCTCGAAGGCTCCGGCGCGGGATGGGAAATGTACTGGGGCACCACCGAGCCCGGGCAGGGCGGAATCTCCGGCACCCGGCGGATCAACTACGACTTGAGCATCGTTCCGGACGATAAGTTCCACATTCTCCAGTTCGATTTCACGGGGGTGTTTCCCGCAGGCGTGTCGCTGCGCGATTTTCGGATCGATCCCGGCCCGGGCGCCGGCAACAAGTTCCAACTCGATTACGTTTGCGTCGGCCGGGTGATGCCCGATGGCGATGCCGATGGCTTGCCGGATGTGGCGGAAACGGGGTCGGGCGTCTTCACGAACCGGCGCAACGCGGGGACCAATCCGGCAAAGGCGGACACCGACGGGGACGGCATTCCCGACGGCCTCGAAGTTAACTTGGGCGCGGACCCCAACGATCGTGCCGTCTTCCCGGTTCCGACGATCGATCGGTACGATGTGAATCCGGCGGTTTACATCGACAACGTCGAGATCAAGCCCAATTACCCCACGGTCACGACGCTGCCAACCGACGGTCCGGTGAAGAGTTTTGCGATTCAGCCCGCCTTGCCGGCGGGTCTGGTTTTTGCTGCGACCTCGGGCATCATCTCGGGCACGCCGACAGTGCTGAGCCCGAAGACGAATTATACGGTCACGGTCACTTTCCAGAACAACGCCACCGCAACCGCTGTGCTCAGTCTGGAGGTTCGAAGTCCGTACATCACGTTCGGTGCCTTGGTCGTCAAGCGAACGCTCAAAGTCAACCAGGACCTGGGTGCTGGTATTGTGCCATATAGTTATGGCGCGACCGCCTCGACGACATACAGCATCGCCCCGCCGTTGCCGGCCGGTCTGAGCCTGGACACATCGACGGGCACAGTCTCCGGCGCCGCCACGGAGTACAGTCCATTGACCACCTACACGGTGACGGCCAAGTTCGTTGGTTTCGCTGATTCCAAGGTCAGTTTCCAAATGTCCGTGCTCGAAGATCCCGCTTTTGTGGTGGATCCCGACGAACTCGTTGTCACCTACATTTCATGGGGCGAGTTCGACAAACTGGCGGACGCCAATGGATGGTTCCGCAATGGGATCGCGGCGTTCACGGAGATTGTTGATGGCGCGCTGGTCGTGAAAAATATCGGGCCGGACCCTTTCTTCGGAAGGGATGGCACTCTGGCCGTCGACTACCGAATCCTGGAAATTCGAGCGAAGATAGTCGAGGGAACGGAAACGGGCTTCCGCACATATTGGTCCGAAAACGGGGTGGGCCGCGGCTACAGCGAGACGACCGCCTTTTCGTTCAATGCGGTGGCTGACGAGGAGTACCATGTCTATCAGGTGGATTACCGGAAGGCGATCGAGCGGTCATTCAACGGCCTGCGCTTGGATCCTGGCAACGGCGCGGGGAATGTCATGCACGTCGATTACTGGCGCCTGGGCAGCTTCAATCCCCGTCTCAAATTTGCTCGGCAGGCCAACGGTTCGCTCCGGCTCAGTTGGCCGGCAGTGGCCACGGGCTGGGTGTTGCAGTCCACGGCGACGCTCCCCGGCGGTTGGGCGTCGGCTGGGGGAACGACCGCCACTGAAGACAAAGAGAGCGTAGTCGTGGTGCAACCAGCCGGTGCGGCGAAATACTACCGCCTGATCAAGCAGTAAATTCTTTACCAGCGCACCTGACAGAAGGGGGGATTTCCCGGAGCAACACCTCCGTCGGAATGCCGAGCCCGCGGTGAAGGGCGCGGATCATCTTGCTGTCGGCGTGATGTTCATGCCGGAGAAAGGATGAAGGATGAAGGATGAAGGATAAAGGGCTGTGGCGGGCTCTTCGAGGGGCAGCATGGTTTGGATGATTTCATCGTTCATAATCCATCATTCACTATAGAGGACGACGGTGCCGGGAAGTTTTTTGGCGGCTTTCTCAAAGGTGATAAGGGTGTGGCCAGCGGACTGGCTGGCACCATGGACGAGGCGGTCCACAAAGCCGGGCTTGGCGGTGGCGAGACCGGGGAGGGTGAGGACGGCGAGTGCGTGGGGAGAAAGGGTGATGCCGGGAATGCTGGCGAAATCGGCGAGGGCTGCTAAGGAAGTGGCCTTGCTCATGCCATAGAACCGTTGCAGGGCGAAGTATGCCTCCGAGAGCACGAGATCACTTACATGGGCGGTTTCCCCGTTTTTCAGCAACTCATTAAAATAGGCCGTGGCAATGGTGAATTGCGAAAAAGGCTCCGCTGTTAGGAAGCGGATGGCAACCGAGGTGTCGAAGGCAATGCGTGTGGTGCTCATGCTTCCTCATCCAAGTGGCGCAGTTTTTCCGAGACTTCTTCTCCCCAACCTTTGGCGATGGCTTCATTAATTTCGTCCAGATTGTGGCTCATGCCGGGTTTGATGTATTTCCGGGTAATTCTTAGCCACGGGAACCTTTCAAAGTCGGCTTCGGTAAGAGCACCTTCCTCGGGCGGGACTTCTTTCGGAGGCGGGCTAGGGGCTTCCAGCCAGTTTTGGAAAAGTTGGACGGCGACGGAGCGTATCGGGCGGCCTTCGAGAGCGCTGCGGGCTTTGACACGGCGGTAAAGGTCATCGGGGATGTCGAGCGTGGCTTTCATGTTATACAGTTTTCTGTATTGCTGTGTTTTGTCAAGCTGCTGTTTGGAAGGGATCCCGTATGGTCAAAAAACTCGAGCCCACCAATATTCAACGATTTGCAGGGCGATCAGAAGATTGCTCCCAGGCCATTGGCTCGGTTAAGTCTCGTCGATGAATTGGAAACGAATGCTGGCGACCATCTCCGGTTCGGTTGATCAGGAACTCCTCCTGCGCAACGCAACGAGTATCTGGTGACGGAGAACCGGATTCTCAAGAACCAGATCACAGGGCGGTTACAGCTCACGGACCCGGAGCGAATCAGGTTGGCCGAGATCGGCCAGCGTCTCGGCAGGAAAGCCCTGGAGGAAGTGGCGCAGAGTGTTCGACCTGAAACCATTCTTGGCTGGCACCGCAGGCTTGTCGCCAAGAAGTTCGACGGGTCCAAAAACCGCTCACCCGCCGGTCGTCCCAATACGGATAACTCCCTCGAGGAACTGATCCTCAAGATGGCTCGAGAGAACCGAAGTTGGGGCTATCGCCGGATTGTGGGTGCGCTCAGCGATTTGGGTTACGAGGTCAGTCATCAGACCGTTGGCAATATTCTCGAACGCCACGGCCTTCTTTCAGCTCCGGATCGGGAGCGGAAGACTTCTTGGCGAGATTGTATCCGATCACACACCGAGGTCTTGGCTGCCGTGGATTTCTTCACCGCCGAAGTTTGGACCTCCGCCGGGCTCATCACTTACTACGTGCTGGTGTTCATCAAAGCGGTGACATTGCCGCCGCGGAGTCCAAATCTGAACGCCTATTGCGAACGCTGGATTCGATCGGTAAAGACCGAGCTCCTGTCGAAAATGCGGACGATCCGGTGCTCACCGACCTGACGACCTATACTTTGACCCTCGCTGTGGGCCAACGCCTCGCGGGTAATCCCTCTGGCAATTTCCCCTTCGGAACGCTGGAGGTGGCGCTTCTGGCTGGCAGCACGGTGATCGCCGTGGACAACAACGTGGCCGCTCCAGGCGTTGGCCTGTTCGCTGATCGCTCTATATCAGTGAATGGTGCAACCTTGAATCCCACTCTTTACGGTCAGCCGCTAAGTATCCGAATCAAGCAGCTCGCGACGAGCGACTCCGTGGCAGACTTCGACAACGTGCGCCTTGATGCCAGCTATGCATTCCTCATAGCTTTGGTGGACAATGTGCGGAGGCCGGGACCTAAACCGTGCAAAACGACCGGTCTGAAAACCGCACAGTTTTCTTGATGGATTTTCTTCAAACACTTCAACAGATCTCTTCTTCTTTCTTCCTGGATCTTCTTTGCCTGACCCGGCGGCTTTGAGCGCTAACCCGCTCTGGCTCGCCCACAGAGTTGGGTCTTCTTTGGTGTCCGATGCGCTCGGCCACCAATCCCCGTAACTGTCTGCACTGCAAAAGTATCTTCTTCGCCG
>CAMAUY010000111.1 GCA_945861565.1 Akkermansia muciniphila | reverse complement strand
GGACTTGCCGCTGGCGAGCCAGTTATTGACCGCTTCGCGCTTGAAGGTTTCGTCGAATTTGCGGCGGGATTTGAGAGAAGAATTTTTAATGGCTTTCATGATGCATGATTTGCCCAATTCTCTCTCCACCAATTTGAAGCAACTTCACGGTGTCCTTGAGCCGGTCGAGCAGTCGTCGGCGAGTGGGCAACGGTTCGTCAGTGTTCATCCGATCCGTGCGGGATTGGAAGCAGATCGGCGGGCATCCGATTCTATCAATTTTCCGCCACCCACAGACGCGGAATTGGTTTGCCGCGAGCGCAGTAGCAGCGTACCCACGAGAGAAGAATCAGGCTTATGGCGAGTCATTGGGTACACTCATTGCAACGGGGCATCGACCGAAGCCGGCGCAAGATCGGCGAAATGACAACCCCGAGTGCTTTGCGTCGAACCCGCTCGTTCCGATCAATCGCAACGGCCTGCATGCTTTCGGTCGGGCCGCTCGCCGCCGTTCACTCGACCGAACCGAAGAGTGATGTTACGGCGCTTCGTTCCGAGGTTTCTCAGCACGACATTATTCCGCTCCTGTTGCTCCGTTGCACCGTCTGTCATGGTCTGCGAAGGCAGGAAGGCGGACTCGATCTTCGCAGCAAAGCCTCGATCCTCAAGGGAGGGAAGACCGGTCCGGCGATGCTGCCGGGAAGGCCGGAGGAGAGTTTACTGGTCCAGCGGATTGTGTCCGAACAGTGCCCGCCCCGACTGCGTGTCGTGGAAGTGAGCGTCAAACCCATGGAATCGAACGAGCTCGCCCTTCTGAGAAAGTGGATCGAGATCGGCGCGCCGGAGTTGGCCAGTAAAGCCGATACTGCCGGAACCAAAAGCGATCCACTCATCCGTGATCAGGATCGTCAATTCTGGGCATTCCAACCCCCGAAATCCGTCGGGATTCCCCGAGTCTCGCAACCGGTTCGCCACCCGATTGATACGTTCATTCTCGCGAAACTCGGGGAGAAAAAGCTCGGCTTCGCTCCGCCTGCGGATCGTTCTGCGTTGATGCGCCGAGTCTATTTCGATCTGACCGGCTTACCCCCGGAGCCCGCCGAGGTCGAATCCTTTCTCGCGGACCCGGACCCCATGTCTTATGAGAAAATGCTGGATCGATTGCTCGCGTCGCCCCGCTACGGAGAGCGCTGGGGTCGCCACTGGCTGGACGTGGCCGGCTATGCCGACTCGGAAGGCAAGCGCGAACAAGACGAATTGCGTCCCGACGCATACCGATATCGCGATTACGTCATCCGATCCTTTAACTGCGACAAGCCCTACAATCGTTTTCTCTTAGAACAGATCGCGGGCGACGAATTAGCGGACTACGAGAATGCCAAGGAAATCACCGAAGAACTATCCGATAATCTCGTCGCGACCGGCTTTCTACGCATGGCACCGGACTCGACGGTGGCGAACATCACGGCATTCGTTCCGGACCGCCTGGATGTGATCGGGGATGCGATCGATGTTCTCGGATCCGGGGTCCTGGGACTCACGATTGGATGCGCCCGGTGTCATACTCATAAGTTTGATCCCATTCCGCACCGAGACTACTACCGGTTGTCGGCCGCACTGAAGGGAGCCTATGACGAACACGACTGGCTGACGCCCAACAGCCGGAGGCTTCCTTACGTGACGACCCGGGAGCGGCGCCTGTGGGAAGCCACCGAAAAACGGATCACGTCGGAAATCGAATCGTTAAAAGCCCCGTTGCAAGAGAACGCATCACAACGGAAACAGAAGCATTTTGAAGCGCAATTGGCGCAACTGCCTTCGGTCCTGCGCGACGATGTGCGCAAGGCCTTGGAAGCGGCCGCAGACCAACGCACGGAAGTTCACAAATACCTGGCCGAAAAGTTTCAAAAATCGTTCCGCATCGACGACAACGAATTGAAAAAGATCGATCCGGATTTTAAAAAGACGTCGGATGAGGTCGATAAGAAGCTCGCGGTGCTGGGGCAACAACGCCGGCCGGAACCGACGATCCGGGCACTGTGGGACCGGGGCGAACCCTCGCCAACCTATATCCTCACCCGCGGCAATTATCTAACGCCAGGATCTCCGGTCGGCCCCGGGGTGCTTTCGATCCTAACGCCCGGTGACGAACGGTTTGACCCGAAGCCGCCGTGGCTGGGGGCCAAGAAAACGGGCCGCCGACTCGCGCTGGCCCATTGGCTGATCAATCCCGAACATCCCCTTACTGGACGGGTCATGGTCAATCGGGTTTGGAAGCATCACTTCGAAAATGGTATCGTTAAGTCGACGGGTAACTTTGGCCGAATCGGTACCCCGCCCACCCATCCGGAATTGTTGGACTGGCTGGCGCGCGATTTTGTCCGCAACGGGTGGAGTATTAAGGCTCTGCACCGGTCCATCATGACTTCGGACACGTACCGGCAGTCGTCAGTGTCGGACTCGAATTCGGAACGGCTGGATCCCGGTAACGATCTCCTTTCGCGGTTTCCGCCCAAGCGGATGGAAGCTGAAGTCTTGGCCGACACCGTTCTGAAAGTTGCCGACCGCTTGGACGAGAGCCCTTTCGGGCCTCCGGACAAAGTGGACGTGCGTGCGGACGGGTTAGTGACCGCCGTCGGAAATTCGCGGGGTTGGCGACGAAGCATTCACGTGCAGCAACGGCGGAAGGAAATTCCTACGATATTGGAAGCGTTCGATCTACCGCAGATGAATCCGAATTGTCTCACACGCCCAAACTCGGTGGTGGCTACCCAGGCGCTCCATCTGATGAATAACGGGATGATCCATCAGCTGGCAGAATCGCTCGCGGAGAGGTTGATTCGCGAGGCCGGTCGGAATCCGCCCGATCAGATTAAGAGGCTTTATCTCATCGCCTTCAGCCGGCCGGCCACGGCCGAAGAAGTTCAGACCACGCTGGAGACGCTCGCCCGCCTGACTTCGAAATGGACTGAATTCACGAAAGAGGGGGATACCCAGCGGCCTTCTCCCCCGATCCGGGCGCTGGCCAACGTATGTCACGCCGTCATCAATTCGGCTGAATTCATCTTCATGGATTGAGGCAACCCAGGAACAACCCCATGCGCGCTTCAGAACATTTTTCGGCGGCGATCAACCGTCGCAGTTTTTTCGAGTCCGTCGGCCGCGGACTCCAAGGCACCGCCCTGGCCTATCTCTTTAGTCGGGACTATTTTGGCGGGTCCGGGTTGTTCGCCCAAGACGCCGGAATCCCCGGCGCAACGGCGCGGCGAATCTATGATCTGAGCCCGAAGCCATCGCATTTCGAACCGAAGGCCAAAGCCGTTATCCATCTCTTTATGAACGGCGGTCCCAGCCAAATGGACTTGCTCGATCCCAAAGTGGAACTGGATAAGCATCATGGAAAGTCTTACTTCCAGAAGATCGCCGGCGAGGTGGAAAGTCCTAGCTCGGCCGGAGCCCTGATGCGAAGCCCGTTCAAGTTCAAGCAGCACGGGCGATCCGGAATGTGGGTGTCGGAACTAATGCCGCACCTGGCCAAACAGGTCGATGAGATTGCCGTGATCCGGTCAATGTATACGACGATTCTCACTCACGAACCGGCGATCTATAAGATCCAGTCCGGCCGGATGCTTCCGGGCCACGGCTGCCTCGGATCCTGGGCCGTCTATGGCTTGGGCACCGAGAACCAAAGCCTGCCGGCGTACGTCGTGCTCGACGACCCGATCGGCTTACCCGTTAATGGCGTCGAGAATTGGCAGTCCGGATTCCTACCGCCGGTCTATCAGGGGATCCGCTTCCGTTCGACGGGTTCACCTGTGCTCAATCTCAAGCCGGAAATCCGGGAACCGGAGGAGATCATCACGCTGGAGCGTGATTTGCTGGCGCGTTTGGATCGCATTCACCTCCAGAAACGGTCCGGCAACCCGGCGCTGGAAGCTCGGATTTCCACCTACGAACTGGCCGCCCGGATGCAGTTGGCGGCATCGGATGCTTTGGATTTTTCCCAGGAAACACCGGCCACACTTGATCTCTACGGTCTCACGGACAAAGTAACCGAGTCTTACGGCCGGCGCTGCCTGATTGCCCGACGTTTGGTGGAACGTGGGGTGCGATTCGTGCAGCTTTATATCAACGGCCAGATCTGGGATAATCACGGCAACATTGCCAGTGACCTCCGTTCGGCCTGCGATCGTACGGACAAGCCGATCGCCGGCCTGCTGCAGGACCTCAAACAACGCGGCCTTTTGCAGGACACTCTCGTGATCTGGGGGGGGGAGTTTGGACGCCTGCCGATTGCTCAATTGCCCGGGGACAAAGACGTGAGCAAGGCAGGCCGTGACCATAACAAGAACGCCATGGTCACGTGGATGGCCGGTGCCGGCATCAAGCCGGGGACCGTCTATGGATCAACCGATGAGATTGGACTGGCCGCAGCCGAGGACAAAGTGACCGTCCAGGATTGGCACGCAACAATTCTTCACCTGCTGGGTCTAAATCACGAACAGCTCTTCTTCGACCGCCATGGCCTGAAGGAAAAACTGACATCTGTCTTCGAGACTCGCATCATAAAGGAGATTCTTGCTTAACCGGGAGGTTCGAATCGCTGACGCTCTCCGCGCAGCGGTTTCGAATCTCCACGAACGATTGATTGCTCACGTCGGTATGATAACTATTACGCCTCACCTTGTTCTGTTGCTGACCTTCTTACTCGCGCATCACGCCCGCGGGGAGACCCGGACCCTGCAGCCGTCCGCAGATACCACGCTGCACCAAACAACCCCAGACACCCACCTCGGTGACCAGTTGGACCTCGCCGCCGGGTCCACGAGGCTGGGCGATAAGACCCGTGCTTTGTTCCGGTTTGATTTGAAGGGAATAGTGCCCACCAACGCGACCATTACCACGGCCGCACTCGAAGTGAAGGTGACCAAGCAACCTTCCAACGGCGGCTCAAACTCGATCTTCGAGCTTCGCCGCGTCCTTGTTCCCTGGGGTGATGCCACTTGGAAAGTACGTTCGCAGCCGTCCGAGGCGTGGAGCCAGCCAGGGGGTGGGATTGGAACTGACTTTTCACCCAATATCAGCGCATCCATCCCCATCAGCGACCGCGGGAGTTATTCCTTTGCAACCACACCCGCACTCGTCGCCGATGTTCAACGATGGCTGGACACGCCCGCAGAAAATTCCGGTTGGGTGCTGCTGAGCCAGGCCGAAGCGACACCGGAAACTGCCCGCCGATTCGGAGCGCGCGAAGATCCCGTTAATACGGCCCAGCTCACCGTGGAGTACACTCTCACGCCTGCCGTCGAGCCGTTCCGGATCACAAACATCACGCTTCACAACGGCTTCGCCACGCTGACATGGACCGGCGGGCAGCCCCCTTCTCAAGCGCAGCGGCGAGCCACTGTGAATGACGGAGCCTGGGCCAATGCCGGCGAATCAACGCCGAATCGCTCCGTCACAATTCCGGTCGAAGGCGCTGCCACGTTTTATCGCGTGATGGAGCCCCCAGCAGCGCCTGAAACCGCCGAATATGAGGTTACGTTTGAGAGCACCTGGAGTGCCACGTCACATCCGCAAAATTTTCCGCCGAATGCACATTGGTCACCCTTGATTGGCGGAACGCACAATTCCAACGTGACGTTTTGGGAAGCAGGGGGAACTGCCACCCGCGGCATCGAGGACCTGGCCGAACTCGGTAACGTCGTCGCCCTTCGCAATGAAGTGAATGCAGCCATCACCGCTCAAACCGCCTTCAACGTGCTCAACCGCCCCGGATCCATCCCTTCTGCCGGAGCCGTGGCCCTCACGTTCACGATCAACCGGAATTTTCCCCTCATCACGCTCGTCACCATGATCGCGCCCAGTCCCGATTGGTTCACCGGCGTCCACGGTCTGTCGTTGCTCGAAAACGGCCAGTGGCGGACACGCACCGAAATCATCCTCGATCTTTACGACGCCGGAACTGACAGCGGAGCAAACTATGTCTCCCTGGATATTGACACCCAACCACGGGAGAAGATCCGCCAGATTGTTGGCTTTCCCGCGCTCGTGAATGGACAGATCCTGCCCTTCGCGAAGATGACCTTCCAGCGCAAGTAGACACCCCTGCCCGATCAATCGAATCAACCCACATGCTGGTCGAAGAGCGGAAAGAACGAAAGCGGTGCCCCGGAACGAGCCACGCCGACACGCGTGACACCCCCATGCTTCCCAACGTCCACTCCTGCGGCGTCGTGGCCGCTGAACCCGGGATCCTGGCGTGAACCGCGAAACGATCGTCGCCCGCTCCACCGCCTGGAAATGGTGGATCACCGGGCTGCTCCTGCTCGCCACAACCATTAATTACATGGATCGCGTCACGCTCGCGAACGCATCCGTGCGCGTGACCCGCGAGTTGGACCTAAGCAACGCGCAGTACGGCAATCTCGAACTCGCCTTCGGCTGGGCTTTTGCGGTGGGTTCGCTCGTGTTCGGCTTCCTCGCCGACCGGTCGCGCATTTATTTCCTCTACCCCGCCGTGCTCGCTGCCTGGTCACTGATGGGTATGGCCGCCGGCTGGACCCATGGCTTTCTAGGGTTGATGGTGTGTCGAACATTGCTGGGCTTTTTCGAGGCCGGTCACTGGCCTTGCGCGCTGAAAACGACCTTTGCGCTGCTCGATGAAAAGGACCGCACGATGGGTAATAGCGTGCTGCAAAGTGGCGCCTCGATCGGCGCCATAATCACCCCGCAGATCATGAAACTGCTGATGACGGATCAGGTTGGATCATGGCGCACCGCCTTCCTCGCCGTCGGCGCCACGGGCTTGCTGTGGGTCGTTGCGTGGTTCGTCTGCCTCCGCCCCAGCGACCTCAATTCGGCTCCGGTAACGACAACCAAAAAGGACACGCCGAGTCTCGGCGACATCGTGCGCAGCGGACGCTTCTGGGCGGTCGCACTTCTCGTCGTCGGCGCGCAAGCTGTCTGGCACATCTACCGCGTGTGGCTCATGAAGTTTTTACAAACCGGCCGCGGCTATGACGAAAAGGCTGCCCTGAATTTCAACTCGCTCTACTACGTCGCCACCGATGTCGGTTGCATCCTGGCCGGCGTTGTCTCGATCTGGCTCATCCGCCGGCGGGCGTCGTCTCCCCACAATGCGCGGCGGATCGTCTATGCAGGCGCCTGTCTGCTGACTTCCCTCAGCGTGCTAATCCCATGGCTGGACAAAGGCTGGCCGCTGCTCGCCACGCTGTTGCTGATCGGCGCCGGCGCCCTAGCGTTGTTCCCGTGCTTCTACAGCTTTGTGCAGGAACTTTCCGCCACGCACGTCGGCCGCCTGACCGGACTGCTGGGTCTGTGGGTGTGGGCGGTGACGTCGCCGATGCACAGCTTTTTCGGTATGCTCGCAGATCGCTCGAAGAGCTACGACCTCGGCCTCGTCATCGCGGGATTGGCTCCGTGGCTCGGCGTCATCGCCCTGACGCTTCTGTGGCGGAAAAATGATTCGCCTACCTCTCACCCTTGATCTCCTTCACTCTTCTCGCAATCTTCGTCCGTAGCCCTCGCATTGGGTGCGGCCGAGGCGACAACGACGCTGCTGAAATGAATGCCGAATTGGCGCATCCATCGATTATTCTATGCTGACCGAATCCGCACGCCTGAACGATTTTCCGACGCTTTCCGGTATCACCTACCTCAACACCGCTGCAGAAAGCATCCCGCCGCGCTGCACCGGCGAAGCGATCGATGCCTACTGGCACGACAAGCTGCGCGGCATGAAGGGACGCGATGGCCACTTTGCCCAAGTCGAGGCGTGTCGGGAGGTGAGCGCGAGGATGCTCCACCTGCCAACGTCCGAAGTGTCTTTTTGTTCCTGCAGCTCGGAAGCCTACAACCTCCTCGCCTCAGCGCTGCAACTCGGCGAGGCCGACGAAGTCGTCGTCACTGACCTCGATTTCCCAGCGGGAGTCACTCCATGGCTACGCGCCGCGGAGGCGCCGACCCTGCGACATTGGAAGGCGGTGGGCGGCGTGCTCAATGCGAGGGATCTGGGGCCGTTACTCAATGAGCGCACGAAATTGGTGCAGGTATCCCTCGTAAGCTTTTACAACGGTCACCGCATCGACTGGAAACCGCTTCGTGACAGCGTGCGACGGCTTGCTCCCAACGCGATTCTCTCGGTGGACATCACCCAGGCGCTGGGGCGCGTGGTGCTCAATTGCGACGGCGCTGATATTCTCATCTCGAGTACTCACAAATGGACTCTCGGCATCCATGGCGGTTGCATTATCGGCATTCCAGCCGCCGCTGCCTCACGACTCACCACGCACGCGGGAGGGTGGCTCCATTTGCAAAACGCATTCGATTCGGATCGCTTTGAGCGTGCGATCACGAAATCGGGTGCGGCGAGTTTTTCCGTCGGGATGCCCAACTTCGTTTCGTTGTATGCCCTCAACGCGTCGCTGCGGTATTTGGAACGGATCGGCGTTGCGAACATCGCCGCTCACGCCGATCCCCTCGTCGCGGAGGCGGAAGCGGGCCTGCTCGCGCTCGGTGTGAAACCGTTGTGCCGCTGGGACGGCTCTGGCATCCTCGCCTTCCAACATCCACGCGGTCCCGAGCTTCACGCGGCGCTGGAGCATGCAGGAGTCCACGTCATGCACAGCGCCGGGCGCATCCGCATCGCCGTCCATGGATACAATACACGGGAGGATATCCGGCACTTCCTACGCGTGCTTGCCACCCTGCTGGAGAAGGTGTGACCCAGCCGAACCCCTCACCGTTTCCGCTCAAACCAACGCCTGCAAAAATGCACTCGCCTACCCCCCTTCCCCGCCGAACCTTCCTTCGTTCCGGCGCACTCGCCGCCCTCGCAACGACGGGTTGCGCGTCACTGGCAGCCCCAGGCCATGACGGTATTGATGCCCACGTCCATGTCTGGACGCCCGATACACAGCGCTACCCGCTCGACGCGGATTTCAAGCCGGCGGATATGAGGCCAGCCAGTTTCACGCCGGCGGAACTTTTCGCCCACTCCCAACCGACGGGCGTAAACCGCATCGTACTCATCCAGATGAGTTACTACAAATTCGACAACCGTTACATGCTCGACATGATCGCGAAACACCGCGGCACATTCCGCGGCGTCGCCATCGTGGATGAGACGAAGACGGATGTCCGTGACACCATGAAATCGCTGATGGCCCAAGGCGTGCGTGGTTTCCGTCTCTATACGGACAAGACAAAGGCCGAAGCGTGGAGTCAGTCAAATGGCATGAAGCAGATGTGGGCGTATGCCGCCGATGCCGGCCTTTCCATGTGCTTGCTGATGGGCGCCGATGCGTTGCCCGCCGTGCAACGCATGTGTCAGGCCTATCCAAAAACGCGCGTCGTCATCGACCACTTTGCCCGCATCGGCGTCACGGGATCGATACCGCCAGCCGACCTCGACAACCTCTGTCGCCTGTCCGACTTCCAACACACCTATGTGAAAACGTCCGCCTTCTATGCTCTGGGCGCGAAGCGAGCCCCCTACACGGACCTCGGACCGATGATCCGCCGATTGCGCGATGCCTATGGCGCCTCGCGCCTCATGTGGGCCAGCGACTGTCCGTTTCAAGTGCAAGAGGGTCACACCTATGCAAACTCGATCGCCTTGATTCGCGATCGTCTCGATTTTCTCACCCCCGGAGACCGGCGTTGGATGCTGCACAAGACGGCGGAGAAGGTGTTCTTTTCCTAAGAGCCTGTTTGAAATTCAATTTTCAAACAGGCCCTAAGAAAAATCCTACACGAAACGTACGATGAAATTACGGTAGAATTCGAACGCGCGCTCGACCTGGGCCAACTCCACGAACTCCACAGCGGCATGCGCTTGGTCAATGCTACCCGGACCAAAGACAAGGCTGGGAATGCCCTGACGGGAGAGTTTGCTCGCGTCACTTCCGAAGGGAACGCCGCCAAGTGCCCCATCGAGCCCCATCTCTTTGAGCAGCATGCTGGCAAGTTGTGCCGGCGCTGAATCGGCGGGGGTTTCGAGTGCCTCATCCGTGAGCATCGGACGTTCCATGAACGCATCCAAGGTGGGATGCTGGACCTTCAGCCCCTCCAGCAACTTCTGGTAGTGTGCGAGCACGGTTTCCACCGTCTCGCCCGGCAGCAGGCGGCGATCGATCTCAATGCTGCAGCGGTCCGGCACAAAATTTACCTGCACACCGCCCTGGACGACACCGACATTCACGGTCGCCGGACCGAGCAACGGATGGACCCGCGCGGCGAGGTTTCGATGATCTTCTTCGAGCGCAAGGATCACTCGAGCCATGTGATTGATGGCGTTCACTCCGAGGTGTGGTTTGCCGCTGTGCGCCGCCCTGCCGCGGACCACAATTCGCCAGCGTAACACACCTTTGCTGGCGATCACGGCCCTCAATCCCGTTGGTTCCGCGACGAGCGCAGCCTGTCCCGTGAGCCCTTCGCAGAGCGTCACCACGCCGCGATAAGAAAACTCCTCGTCCACCACGGCGGCCAACCAGACGTCGCACGGAGGCTGGATGCGATCCTCATGCAGGGAGGCGACGGCGCACATCATGGCCGCCAGACCCGCCTTGGTATCGCAACTACCTCGGCCGAATATTTTTCCCGCCTCCACTCGCGGCTCGAACGGCGGGATGCTCATTCCTTGCACACTCACGGTGTCCGTGTGCGCCTCGAGAATCACGCGGCGCGATCCATCCCGACCCGGCAATCGCGCGATGATGTTCGGGCGGCCTGGAAAAACCTCCTGCTCCCACACCTCGATGCCGCGCTGCTCAAAGAATCGCTTTATCCAGCTGGCGATCTCGCGCTCCCCCGGGCCGCCTTCATAGGAGGAGTTCACACTATTGATCCGCACCAGTTCAGCGAGCGTCTCGATCACGGACGAAGGATTCATCGCCCGAATTATCGCGATGCCGGAGCCTCGGGCACCAGCTAATCTTGGCGATGACCGCAGGGTCGCCCAGGAGTTGTCCTCTATCAATCACCCCCTCTCCCGCCAACCATTTGTCGGTCCCCAGCCTCCAAATTCACTCGCTATCGGCAGCTGACGAGGAGAGAGTTTTCGAAATTCACCGGATCCGGATAACCAAATCGCCCTCTTCGCGAAGCGTCAAAAAGGGCAATCCTCCCAGCAATCAAGAGCATCAACCCCGAGCGTCGTCCTCCAGTAATCGCTGGTTCGAAGATCTTAGGCAGGTCATCCCTGTCGGATAGTGTCCTTGGCATCGTTGGAGAACAGGTCGCGGATCGGGGAGCCGCCATGAATCCACAGCACCAGACGGTCCACGAACTCATTGCGGCACAGGTAGCGCGGACGCCGACCCGCGTGGCAGTCGAATTTGAAGACCGGTGGCTGACCTACGCCGAGCTGGATTGCCGATCCAGCAAGGTCGCACACTACCTGCGTGCGATGGGCGTCGGACCCGACGTCCTCGTCGCAATATGTGTGGAGCGCTCGCTGGAAATGTTGGTCGGCCTCCTGGGAATTCTCAAAGCCGGTGGTGCATACGTGCCGTTGGACCCGGCTTACCCCGTTGAACGGCTCGCCTACATGCTGCAGGATTCGCGGGCGTTAGTCCTGATGACCGAAGGTGATCGGGTCACCCGCCTCCCCGAACACGGGGCGAAGATCGTCTGCCTCGACACGGACTGGGCGGCGATCGCCGCCGAACCCGGGGAACGTCTCGATAATTCGGCGACTGGCGCCAATCGGGCCTACGTAATCTACACGTCCGGCTCTACGGGTCGCCCCAAAGGCGTCGAGATCCCTCACAGCGCGGTTGTCAACCTGTTGTGCAGTATGCGCGACAAGCCTGGGCTCACCGCCGAGGACCGACTGCTCTCCGTGACGACCGTCTCGTTCGATATTTCGGTTTTGGAACTCTTCCTCCCGCTCAGCGTCGGCGCGCGGATCATTCTGGTCTCCCGCGACACCGCATCCGATGGAGTACAACTCGCCCACGAGTTGGTGGAAACCGGCGCGACAATGATGCAGGCCACTCCGACCACGTGGTACATGCTGCTGGAAGCGGAATGGTCGGGGAATCCCCATTTTCGGATCATCTGCGGGGGGGAAACGCTTCCTCGCGAGTTGGCGGAGCGGCTACTGCCGCGTTGTGGCGAACTTTGGAACCTCTATGGGCCAACCGAAGCCACCGTCTGGGCAACTCTGCAACGCGTGCAGACCGGCCAGGCAGCGGTGCCCATCGGTTGGCCCATTGCCAATACGGAGGTCTACGTGCTCGACGAGCAGGGGCGGCAATCGGGTGTTGATTCGCCGGGCGAGATCCATCTGGGTGGGGCGGGATTGGCCCGCGGATATCTGGACCGGCCCGAGCTGACCGCCGAGCGATTTATCCGCCATCCATTCGACTCCAGACCGGGCGCGCGGCTCTATCGAACCGGCGATCTCGGCAGATTCCGAGCCGACGGCGCGCTCGATCATCTCGGCCGCATGGATCAACAGGTGAAGGTGCGTGGTTTTCGGATCGAGCTCGGCGAGATCGAAGCTGTGTTGGAACGACAACCGTCGGTTCGCCAGGCCATCGTGTTGGCTCGCGAAGACGTCCCGGGAGACAAGCGGCTGGTTGCCTATATCGCCGCGGCCACGGGAGAGCGAACCAACATCAGAATGTTGCGCGCGACGCTGCGCCTGACCCTGCCCGACCACATGATTCCAGCGACTTTTGTCTTCATCGACAAATTTCCCCTGACACCCAACGGAAAGGTGAATCGAAACGCCCTACCAACGCCGGGTCCCCAGCGCCCGCATCTGCTGCAAGACTACGTGGCGCCTCGCACGTCGAACGAGGAGCGGTTGGCCGCGACCTGCGCAGAGGTTCTCCGAGTCGATCGGGTCGGTATCCAGGACAACTTCTTCGACCTCGGCGCAGACTCCATCAAGCTGGCGCAGGTCGTTGCGCGGATCTACGACGCTTTTCACACCGAACTGTCCCTGCGCATTCTTTTTGAGAATCCCACCGTGGCCAGCCTGATGCCTGCACTTGAGTGCGCGCCGTCCGGAGATCGCAGCGCGCTGCAGGCACCGATACGCGCCGTTTCCCGCACGCGTCGCCTTCCCCTTTCCTTCTCGCAGGAGCGCGTGTGGTTCATTCATCAACTGAACCCGGAGAACCTCGCCTACAACTTTCAATCCACGATCCGGTTTCAGGGACCCCTCGATGTGCCGGCTCTCGAGCGTTCTCTTAGCGAGATCGTCCGCCGTCACGAGATCTTCAGAACGACATTTCCAGTCGTGGATGATCAACCCACCCAGCTCATCCATGCGGCCGAAGCGTTCAGCCTGCCGGTGGTGGACCTCTCACAACTCACTGAGAACGAACGGGACACCGCGGCTCGAGAATGGTGCGAGAGCGAGTTCCAGAAGCGATTCGACATCACTCGCCTGCCACTGGCACGGTGGACATTACTGAAGCACAGCCAGAACGATCACGTACTGGCCCATAGGGAGCATCATTTGGTCCACGACGGCTGGTCGTTCAATGTGTTCCTTCGGGAGCTCATGGAGATCTACTCCGCGTTCGCTAGTGGCCGGCCGTCTCCGCTCCCCGAGTTACCCATCCAATTCGCCGATTTCGCAGCGTGGCAGCGTCACTGGATGCAGGGGGAGGTCGCCGAGTCTCAGGTCGCCTATTGGAAACAAAGACTTGCAAGCATGCCGGGCCTGTTAGAACTGCCCGCCGACCGTCCGCGGCCGAAATCCCAGACCTTCAGAGGCGCCGCTCCCCGCGCAGAGATTCCTTTGGAGCTTTGCGCCGCGCTTCGAGTTTTGAGCCGCAAGCGAAATTGCACGTTGTTCATGACGACATTCGCCGGTTTCGTGGCCTTGCTCCATCACTACACCAAGCGAGGGGAAGTGACTGTGGGTACGTTTTTCGCCAACCGGCGCAGGCACGAGTCCGAAAGACTGATCGGAATGATCTTGAATAACGGGGTGATTCGCACCTCCTTGGCCGCAGATCCCCCCGTCGTTGAGCTCCTCGATCAGGTGCGCGCGCTCGTTCTTGAGGGCGCACACTACCAGGACGTTCCTTTCGATCACGTCGTGAATTCCATCCAGCCTCGTCGTGACCCGAGCTATAACCCGTTGTTCCAGGTCGCCTTCAGTTTCCATGACGAGCCGATGCCCGAGCAGGGGCCGCCCGGCATCAACGTTGAGGTAACGCCGGTCATCAGCAATGGTTCGGCCAAGTTCGACCTCGGAGTGATCGTCATTCCGCACTCGGCTCAGCACCTCGGGCTGCGCCAGGGGAGTGAAGCAGACGGACTCACGATGATCTGGGAGCACAGTACCGATCTCTTCGACAATGCAACGATTCTACGCATGATCAGACACTACCTGAGCCTCCTCCAAGCGATGGTGTCCGATCCGGAGCGACGGATCTCGGAGCTTCTGTCCGAGGATCTTCCGCACTACCGGTCGCACGATGCAGCGAGCCCGAGCGCGTTGCCGGCGCCAGGCGTGGGCCCGACGCCGCTCGAAGCGTACGTCTCACCCGCCACGGATCTCGAGCGGCAGATCGCAGCCATTTGGCAGGACGTGCTTGTCACCAAGCGCGTCGGTCGAAATGACAACTTCTTCGGTCTGGGCGGACATTCGTTGCACGCGACGCGGATCATAAACAGACTGCAGGCGGCGATTGGCGTCGCCGTGCCGCTGCGGTCGATATTCGATGCACCCACGGTCGCCGGTCTCGCGCTAAGTATCGCCAAGCGGCCGGAGAGTGAGTGTTTGAACGAGTGAGTTCAGCAAGACATTCACCAATGTCACGCCTCCTCTCGCCCGTGCGCACGCTTGGCTTCGCCGCTGTAGGTCGCGGGCAGTCCTTTTCCTAATGTCTCTTTGACAGAGCGTCGCGGTAAGCCAATCTTACCGCATGACCGCGAGCATTTCGACAAAGGGCCAAATTGTTCTCCCGAAACAAATGCGTGAGTTGGACAAGATTCAGCCGGCGGATGATTTTCATGTGACCCGTCTGGGCCCCGGAAAATATCTCTATCAGCGGATTCAAAAGCCGCGCTATCAAAACGCGAAACTGGTCTTCGGCAAAGACGGGCTCCCCGTCTTTCAGGTGCCCAAGAGCGCTCCCAAGTTGACTACCGAGGACGTCAAACGATTGGAGGCTGAGTTGCCGTGACACGCCTGCTCGACACCAATGTGCTCATTGCCCTGACGTGGCCGAACCACACCGAGCATCGCAAGGCCAGGCAATGGTTTCGAGGAGTGGACAGTTTTGCGACCTGTCCGATCACTCAACTTGGCTTCTGTCGCCTATCCACGCACATGAAGTATGCGGCCAGCCCGGACGATGCCTTGGCTGCCATTCGCGCATGGATCGAACGCCCCAATCACGAATTCTGGCCGGACCACCTTCAGATCGTTGACGCCCTAATGCCCAAGATCCAGGGGCACCAACAATTCACAGACGCTTATCTCTTTGCCCTTGCCCGCAAACACGACGGTAAGTTGGCCACACTGGACTTCGGTGTTCGCAGCCTGGCCACTGCGGCACTCGCTCATCTGGAACTGATCTAAATTGGAAAAGTGCCAAAAAGTGCCAGGTTCACTGATTTAAAATGAATTAATAATTTCGTACGTCGTTATCTGTTGGAGCCTCACGTGAATAAATCCTCCGTCCGCCAACGCCAAAGGATTACTCCCCCCCAACTCGAACTATGAGAAATGCCCTACAGGGTCTTCACCGTCATCCAATCGCGTCCACTCGCAGATCCCGCATCACGCAGATGCCCGGTAACGGTACACCCCGAATTGGACGGGCTCCGTCTTTACGACGCACACTGAATCGGTCCCGGTGGCGGGTGAACATCTCATTCACAAAATCCTTCGAGCCCAGAACCACTCCATCGGTCATATGTCGCACTCGCAAACGCAACACCTGCCCTAAACTCAGCTCTCCCCCTCGGGCCAATTCCGCACGGATTGTCTGCGGATCCAACACCGCTTTGTCGCTTCGGTTGGCGCTTCCAGCCGCGACGAACAATACCATCCGATATTGCGCCGCCGCCTTCCCCCAATCCGCCGGTTCCAAAAAGCTCATAAGGCCCTGTCGAATCGTTGTCGCACCCGTTAACGCCGCTGCGTAGCCGCAAAAGCGATAATCCTTCGGGTCCTCCACCAATCCCGCTCGGATTGGATTAAGATCAATGTAGGCCGCCACCGTCCTGAGAGCCGCCGCCGAGTCTTCCACCACGACACTCGTAAACCGCTCAGCCCAGAGCGTCCCAAATCGACCCATCGTCTTGTTATACCACCGACTAAACCGCTGTTTCAGCTCCTTCATGAACGCGGAAACGTCGCTCATTCGGCTCACCACGGATTCTCGAATGTCCGGGTCAATCTTACCCCGCACCTTCAAACCCTCCTGAGCGAGTGCCGTCAGGATCCCCTTCTTGCCATAGAATTTAACGATCTTTGGACGATGGGGTCGGACGATGGGGTCAGGCCATAGATCGGTTCATTTGTTGGCAAACAGTATCTTCCTTTCTTCGAATATCCTGTTTTTCAGTCTGTTGCATCCAGGCGTGCAAGTTTCTGTTGGCTCCCTTGGAGGTTCCCAACCCCACTCGGGCCGCTATGCTCTTGAGCGGAAGAATCGTCTCTTTGCGCAACCTCGCCGCGATGGCCAGTTTCTCCGGAGCGTTCTTGCGCTGACGCACCAACTCCTCTTCTTTCCAACCCAAACGCGCTAATTCCTGGGCCACAATTCGCTCTGCCTTGGCTGCCGCACTCTCCCGGCGAACTTCCGCGTTTGGATTCTCCCCGGCCCTTTGCTCCAATTGCTCCAGCATTCTCTCTCGAAACTCCGGGCTTCCCAGACACCACCCTCGGCGCAAAGGCTTGAGTTGCTCTTCATCCTCTTCCTGCATCCGGCGAGCTTCCATCCGCCCCTCAAATTCCATCCGCCCGGCGGCCGTATCGTGCTGGATGCCATGCTCGCCCAGCAAGCGGTCCACCCGCATCCAGCCCGCTCGATGCTCCCTGGCCGCGAGATACCACCCCAGGCTGCTCCAAGGATAGCTGAGCAGCCGATCTTGCGTCCCAAGCAAATGGGCGCGAACCGGATTGAGATGCACGTAATCGCAGACCCTCTTCAAATAGCCGCCCTCGTCGCTCTCCACCACCAATGCCTTGTAGCGGCCGCTAAAAACGTGCCCCGGTGTTTCATGACGGCGATTCAATCGAATCGTGTAAGTGCTCAGCAGCCAATGCATGCCATCGACCAGATTCGCATTAGGGGTCTCGACCACCAGGTGAAAATGGTT
>CAMAUY010000110.1 GCA_945861565.1 Akkermansia muciniphila | reverse complement strand
CTCATGGCTTCAAGAAGCCATGCGCTTACTTTCAAGCGTGGCCATTGTGAAAAATCAGCCGAGTTCTCAATATCCCGCCTGCCTATTGTTCTTCCGCGGGTCCATCCTTCAACCAATCCGGCCAATCCACTTTTCTTGAAACTGCCCTGCCTGCCGCCTCATTCCCAGGATTCTGTGTTCCATTCCCCGTTTTTCTGGTTTAGTCATGTCCGGTTTTGCCAATGAAGAATTCGAAAGTACTTGTCACCGGAGGCTCCGGTTTCATCCCGAGCCACTTGATTCATCGTCTTCTCCAGGACGGTGCGCGGGTGGGCACCACTCTGCGCTACGGCAACGTCGTGAAGAACGAACGCATCCGCGGCGTCTGGGATGACCTCGAGATCATCGAGGCCGACCTGCGCAATCGTGGCGCCCTCGAACAGGTGCGGAAGTGGAAGCCCGACTACATCTTCCACCTCGCCGCGTACAACCATGTTGGCCAAAGCTTCCTGCAGGTTGAGGAGTGCTTCGACGTTAATGCCAAGGGCACCGCCAACTTGCTCGATACCTGCGGACCGGTCCGGAAGTTTGTCTACATGTCGACTTCGGAGGTTTATGGGCATCAGGCGTCGGTTCCCTTCGTGGAGACCATGACGCCAGACCCGCTCTCGCCGTACGCGATTACGAAATATGCGGGGGAATTATACTGCCGACTGAAGCAGCGTGTTGCCGACAGCTTCCCGATCATCATCGTACGGCCTTTCAATGTTTACGGTCCCTATCAGAGCAGCAAGGCGATCATCCCGGAGTTGATCATCAATTGCCTCAAGGGCATGCCCGTTCGGACAACCAAAGGCGAGCAGACCCGTGAATTCAATTTCGTGACCGACATCTGCGACGGCCTGATCAAGGCGGCCCTTCACCCGAATCCTGTGGAGGGTCCGATTAATATTGCTGCGGGCGAAGAAGTGAGGATCTGCGACCTGGTGCGAATGATCGCCGAGCTAACTGAGACCCGTTCGTCGGTGGAGATTGGGGCCTTGCCTTATCGGCCAACGGAAATCTGGCGCATGTACGCCGACGCGACGCGAGCCCACCAACTGTTGGGCTGGAAGCCGCAGACTCACATCAAGGAAGGTTTGCGGCAGACGGTGGACTGGTTCCGAAATCATCTCCGAGAGCGTGGTGAAATCTCCTGATTTAGGGGTCGCCAACGCCCGTCCGGCACCGCGATGAAGGCCTCAGCCGCGGAGGATCAACGGTGGTGGCGGGCGACGTGGCTCGCGTTTGCCCTCGGCTGGCTGACCACGTTGGTGGTTATGCCCGGGGTTGTTGCCCCCGTATCCGATGGGGTCGCCCGAATGCAGGAAGCCCATTGGGCTTGGTCGGGCGAGACCACCGGGGGAGTTCTCGCCGGCCGAAACGGTATCCTCCACGAGCACTTTGGGGCCGGACAAACGTTATTAATGGTACCGGTGGATTGGCTTTTATCGAAATGTCTCCCCGGTTTGGCAGGACCCAATCGTGGCTCGGCGGCTGACCCGCGAATTCTTCGCCGGTTTCTCCTGCTTGCGTATTCACTTTTCCCCATAATCAACGGTTTGGCGCTGGCGGTCGCGTTACCCGTACTACGCCGGCTCGGGTTCGCACTTCGGGAAGCCGTTGCTGGAATATTGGGGCTTCAGTTTCTCTCCACGGCCCTGTGGCATGTCCAGAACAACCAGGAAAATCCCATGATCCTCGGGCTCGCCCTGGGCGGATCGCTGGGCATTCTGACCTGGATCGACACGCGATCGCCGAAGCCGCTCGTGTGGGCCGGGCTGTTGCTGGGTTGGTTGATTCTCATCCGCATTCCGAACCTGGCGATCGTTGTATCGGTGGGCTTGATCCCATTTTGGGTTGCGTGGCGAGGGCGGGACGTTCCGCTCGCCCGGCAGTATTTCCGCGCCGCTCTCCTTTATCTTTCGCCCGGCCTGTTGCTCGGGATTGCGTTGGATCGCGGGTGGCAGTTCTGGCGATTTGGCGACTGGCGGACAACCTACATGGATGGTTTCCGGCAATGGGTGGTGTCCCAGTATCCGGACGCCGCGCCTGGGTTTCCGTTTCAGGCCCCCTTTCTGGACGGCTTTCTGGGGGCGCTTTTTTCCCCGGGCAAGTCCGCGTTTATCTACGATCCGCTACTCGTTCTTTTCACCGTCGTAGCCCTGATTTGCTGGCGGCGAATGAATTTTCGGCAGCAGGCGGCTGCCCTGGCCGCTGTGGGATGCATGGTGCTCACCTGGGCGGGGTATGCCCGGTTCTTCGTCTGGAGCGGAGAGGCAGCGTGGGGTAACCGCTATGGAGCGACGGCCGTTCACTTGGGCGTTCTCCTGGCATTGCCGCTCTGGCTTCGGCATGGCCCACCGAACTTACGGGGCCCGGTGACGATCCTGCGGAGGGCTACTTTGGTGCTCATTTTCCTTCTGCAGATTGTGAGTCTGGTCTATCCGGCCTGGGTCGAAATGACTCAAGCTGGCTACAGCCCCACGGATTTTGCCCAGGTAACCTCGGCCAATCCCGAGATCCTTGGCCGGCACGCCGATACGTTTCGTCTGGGCCAACGGGTGATGAATATCGCGGGTCAGGTGACCGGACATTATAGTGACTGGGGACTCGATCGAGCCCGGGGTGGAAAGACGGTTGGCCTTCACCCTGTCATCCTGTTGCCTTTCCAACCGCTCACAACCTTATCCCCTCCACTTCGCATTGGAGCGCGGCTGATCTGGTGGGCCGCCGCCACCGGGCTGGCGGCGCTGATCTGGACGCTGTGGGTTTTTTCCCGAGAAACCGGGCGTCCGAGTCACGCTCGCGAGGAACCGTTGGATGCAACGTGAACGGCGTGATTGCTGAGCCGATGACCGACAACTTCCAGTTGCTCACGTGGCCTGAATTCTACAATTTGACGGAATGACGACGGCGGACAAAGTCTTGCACCCGCAGCCGCCACCGGGCTCAAGTTCGGTGGCGGGATGGCTGCTGCTTTCCCTGCTCGTACACTTGTTCGTCGCGAGCCAATTCTGGCTCCTCCAGCAGGTAGCCTTGCGCTGGCCCGACAAGGTCCCCGCATGGATGCGTGATCTGACGTTCGATTCGTCTCGACGAGACCCTGCGGATCAGACCCCTCCGAAGGATCCGCCGGAGTTGCCACCGGAGGATCCTTCCCTGGTTTTTGTCGAAGTGGATCCGCAGGCCGTGACGGAGGAGGCTCCGGAAAAAACCCCTTTCTATTCCACCGCCAACGCTCTCGCAGCCCAGGTGACTCCCCCGACCAAGCCTGACTCAAAGCCGCAGATTGATGGGCAGCAGGATAAACAGGTCCGTACTTTCGAGTCCTCCATACCGCAGCCCCTCCCTCCGGCAACCCAACCGCCCCCACCCAAGGTCGAGGAGATTCCAGAGATACCGCCTCCGCAGCAGCCAGTCGTTGCGGAATCAAAACCCGCCGCGCCTCCACCGCCCCCGGAGGTTAAGCCTCCGCCGCCAGCGCCAGCCGTCGGAGACCTCGCCGTGGCCCGGCCTGTCGTGCAACCGCCCCCAACTCAGCCTGTCATCCGGCCCACGCCTACGCCTACGCCCACGCCTACACCCTCGCCGCCGGTCACCCCCGCGCCAACACCCACCCCGACATTGGCTGCGGCGACAACTGTGACGGTACCGGCAACCGTGCCAGCGCTGACCGCGCCGCCAGCGCCGACCCCCGTGCCAGCGGAACAGCAACCCCGGAAGCGACCCAGGCGATTGAGCGAGGTGGCCGACCGGGGGATGCTGGCTGGCCAACAAATGAAACAGAGCGGCGGTGCCAGCCGTCTCAACTTGGTCCCAAGCCTGGACGTGCGATTCTCTCCCTTCGGGAACTACGATCAAAACATGATCTTTGCAATCCAGAGGCGATGGTACGATTTCCTCGAGCAGGGCCGGTTTGCCTTCAACAAGGCGGGCAAGGTCGTCGTCAAGTTCAAGCTCGGATCGGACGGCGGGGTCCGGGACATTGTTGTTTCGGAATCCGACGTGGGGGACATCCTCTCCTTTTATTGCTCCAGCGCAATCATCGAGCCATCGCCATATAAGAAATGGCCGGAGGATATGCGCCGAATTGTCGGCTCGGAAACCCGCGAACTCACTTTCACCTTTTTCTACAACTAATTTCTCTCATGTTTGATCTCATCAAGGACGGTGGCGTATTTACAGGAATCCTGCTGGTCTGCTCCGTCATCGCTCTCGCGTTCATCTTGGAGCGTACCTGGGCGCTTCGCCGCAGCCGGATCATGCCTCCACAACTGCTCAACGCACTCGACCCCAATGCCGAGCCGGTGGATCAGGCTTGGTTGCGGTCCAGTTGTGAATCCTCGCCCTCGCCCTTGGGTCGCCTGATTCTCACCATGCTTGAATACCGTGCGTGGCCGCGGACCGAGAATGCATCCGCCGTCGAAGTGCGCGCGCGCCAGGAAGTCGTCGGACTCGAGCGCGGTCTCGTTGTGCTCGAGGTCATCACGGGGATCGCACCCCTCCTCGGACTCGTCGGCACCATCTACGGAATCATTCCCCTCTTCGGCGATTTCGGGAAAGCCATCAGCGGTGATCAAGTTCTGATCGCCAAGGGCATCGGTGCTGCTCTCAATAAGACGTTGTACGGGCTGATGGTGGCCATCCCCTCGCTGGTCGCCTGGAGCCTGCTCAACAAGCGAGTCGAAGAGCTCTCCGTCGACCTCTCCGCCCATTGCGATGCTTTCCTCCGCCGCAGCTACCCGCCTAAGTCGCGATGAATTTTTATCCCCGCCGCCGCCGTCAGGCTCCGGTGATTATCATCATCTCGCTGATCGATGTTCTCATCGTTCTCGTCGTCTTCCTGCTCGTTACCACCACGTATCGAAATCAGCCGGCGGTAAAATTGACCCTGCCCGAGTCCAACCAAGCCCCCCGTCAACAACCCAAGCCAGGGGCAACGGATCAATCCGTAACCATCACTGTCCACCCCGGGCAACCTAACTTTTTTATCGGGCGGAAGCCGATCACGGCGGATCGACTCACCCCGGAATTCGAATTTGCCGTGCGGCTAAATCCGGAGGTTCTCGTCGATATCCGGGCGGACAAAGATGCCGGAATTGGTCTGGTGATGAAGGTATGGGATTCTGCCAAGGCGGCCCGTGTGAAAAAGGTTCAGATCTACACCAAGAATCCGGAGACTCCGTAAGGAAGAAGCCTGGACGCGGTGACGCTGAGCGGTGGCTGTTGACGGGCTCGGTTCGGTCGTTGCGAGGTGCCTACTTGCCAGCGGTCCACCCGCCATCAATGATGAAGGCCGTGCCGGTGATGAACGCGGATTCGTCCGCGGCCAGATACAACGCTGCCGCGGCGATCTCCGCGGGATCCGCCATTCGTCCGATCGCCTGGGTGGCCGACATCTCTCGCCGCGCCTGTTCTGGATCCGGATACTCGGCGATACGCGCCCGCACAAAAGGCGTCTCGACCCGGCCTGGGCACAGGCAATTGCACCGGATACCCTCTTTTGCAAAATCGAGTGCGATGCTTTTGGTTAGACCCACGACCGCAAATTTTGAAGTGGTATAGGCGAATCGATCCCGCACCGCGACCACTCCGCCAATGGAAGCGAGATTGATGATATTGCCCTTCCGACGAGCGAGCATCGCCGGCAGAAAAGCGCGGCAAAGGTTGAAGATGCCGCGGACATTCACCAGGAGCATCCGGTCGAAGTCTGCGCCGGAGGTCTCGACAATGGTTCCGACGGATCCGACGCCTGCGTTATTCACCAGTACATCCAGATGGGCACTCGGTCCGAGGACACGCTGGACGACCTTGTGGCAGATCTCCTCATTGGTCACGTCGAGCCCCAGCGCCTCGGCACGTCCCCCGGTACCGGTGATCGCCTGAGCGGTGTCCGTCGCCGCCGTTTCGTTTACGTCGGTTACCCAGACTTTGGCCCCCGCTTCGGCCAGCACCTTTGCGATGGCAGCGCCGATGCCCGACCCGGCGCCCGTGACGAGCGCCGTCTTTCCTTCGAGTGAGAACATGCGCCTACTCTGCCGTGAGTCGCAAATGTTTCAAGAATTCCTGCCAAAGTTTCCGGCCATCCGGTGCATCCCGAAGTTGTTGGTAGGGGTTGTCGCGCTGCGACAACCCTGCCCGCGTCCAGCGGGCGGACAGGGCCGCAGCGCCGGTTCGCGCCGCGCCTGAACGGCGCGGGGACGCCGCAGCGCGGCGTCCGCTACCTTCTCCAACAACTTCGGAATGCAAGGCCGGCCATCGGGTGTGAGACAAAAATCATCACTTGTTCTAGAGTCACCCCCATTGCTGCTGCCAACGGGTCAACAACCTATTCGGGCACCTTCGACTGAAACCGCGCCGAGAGATTCGCACGCGAAGCCGCGAAGCAAAGCAGAGCAGCCTTGGGCAACAACGCCGGCATGGATCGGACGCACCGAAGGCCACCTCCGCCGGCGGATTTTCATTTCCTTCTCTCTTCGCGGCTTCGCGACTTCGCGCGAGTATTCGAGTCCGCAGACAACGACTCAGGACTCCTGATCCCGTGGAATTTGAGTGACCCCTCACCCGGCCCTTGCGGCCACCTTCCGCGCATTGGGTACGGGATGAATGCGGACCTTTCTTCATTTGCGGTCGCTTCGAATGAGCGGGGTATTTCGATGGTTCGTGCCGACTCAATGGGTCTTGCTGCGGGCTCATGGATCGAGAATCAATCCCCGCAAATTCGAAGCGACCGCAAATTAGACACGGGATGAAATGACGAACTCGTTGCGCGAAACCAATCGAAAACGGGAGCTTCGTGGTTGTCTTATCAATCCAGGAGTAACACGTTCTACGGATGGGTCAGCCGTCGAACTTCCGAACTTCCGAACGTCCGGAACCCAAATGACCCGTTAACGTGGAACCCTCTTGATGAGATTCTTTCTATTCGCATTTTTTCTCGCGACCGCAGCTCTCTCGGCTCAAGACGCCACCGTGGTCGGCAGATTCCACGTCGAGCCCCCCACTCTGCTCAACCTCGGCTTCGAGTGGCCCCTTCAGGGCGATGCCAACCGCAACGCCTCCGTCTCGGTCGAGTTCCGCGCCGCGGGCGAGACCCCCTGGCGGCGCGGGCTTCCGCTGGTCCGCATCGGCGGCGAGCGGATCTACCGCCGTCGGGAAAACCTGGACTATACTGTCCCGGACGGCTTTGCCGGCAGCATCCTGAACCTCGAACCTGGTACGGAGTACGAGTGCCGCTTTCAACTCTCGGACCCCGACGGGGTCACGGGTCAAGCCGCCCACAACGTCCGCGTGAGAACACGCACCGAGCCGCAACCGTACCGAGGGGGACGCACCCTGCATGTTTACCCTCCTGACCACCCAGGTCCGCGCGCCGAACCCAACTTTACCAGTCTCCTCGCGGCCTACTACGGTGCCGGTCTTGGCGACTGGAGCGTCATCTGGGAACGCCGCGCCCAGCCCGGGGATACTATCCTGCTCCATGTCGGCCTCTATAAACCCGAGCGATTCAACTACGTCGATCCCCACATGGCACCCTTCGACGGCTCCATGTCGCTGACTCTCAAGGGCACGCCTGACAAGCCGATCACAATCAAGGCTGCCGGCGACGGCGAAGTCATCATCGATGGTGATGGCAACCATCGCCTTTTCGACGTCATGGCTTCGGAATTCCACATCTTCGATGGCCTTACCTTCCGCAACACGGATGTCGGCATTTTCGCCGGCCAAAAGGAGGTTGCCGGTGCCATCGGCCTTACGGTCAAGAATTGCCGCTTTGAAAATGTTGGCTTCGGGGTCTGGACGGAATACGCCGGCTCCCGCGGTTTCTATATCGTCGACAATCTCTTCCTGGGACGCGACGATCGATTCCGTCTCGTCGGTTGGACCGGCCCGCTTTGGGCCAGCGCTGGTCCCTATGGGTCCCATTTGCTCAGGAGTTACTACGCTGTCAAGGTTTATGGCCCGGGCCACGTCATCGCCCATAACGCCATTGCCTACTTTCACGATGCCATCGGCATTTCCACCTACGGCACGCCAGAAAAAGACCCGGACCGCCGGGCGTCATCCATCGACATCTATAACAATGACATGCACATGCTTGGGGATGACTTTATTGAAACCGATGGGGGCGTTCACAATATCCGCGTTTTTAATAATCGAGGGGTAAACGCCGCCCACGGCGGTTACAGTTCTCAGCCGGTATTCGGTGGCCCCGCTTACTTTGTGCGCAACATCCTGTATCACGTCCCCAGTGGCGTCGCGTTTAAGTTCTCCGCCAAGCCCGCAGGCCTGTTCGTCTACCACAACACCATCATTGGTGAACACATCATCAATGATCCGTCGGCCAACATGCATTTTCGCAACAACCTTTTCCTCGGCCGGGATACTCCGGACCGCGGCATCCTGAGACTTGCCAATGCAAGCGAGGCCCATAGCACGGACTATAACGGCTACCGTCCAAATCGCGGCGTGACGGATCAATATCGCTTTCTCGGCCCCAAGCCCGGCCAGCACCTTTACGAACCGAAAAAGGAGGACTGGCAATCCTTCCAAACGCTCGCTGCTTTCCGTGAAGCCACGGGTCAGGAATCGCACTCCATCGAAGTCGACTTCGACATCTTCTTAAATCTGACCCCTCCCGATCCTGCCAAACGCCACGCGGTCTATCACGCCATGGACCTCAATTTTGGCCTGAGATCCGACGGTAAAGCCGTCGATTGCGGTCAAATCATCCCCACCGTTAATGAGGACTTTCATGGCAAGGCTCCCGATCTCGGCGCTCTCGAAACCGGAAGGCCCACGCCCCACTACGGTCCGCGCTGGCTCACCTGGCAGCCCTTTTACCGCTAGGGAAATCTCTGGAGATGAATTAACCTCCGCCCCATTCTATTGAAATGACCTCGCGACGGCTCTTGGTGACCGGTTCCGGCGGTTTGATCGGCAGTGAAGTGGTGGAGGGATTTGCTGCCGAAGGATGGGCGGTGCATGGATTGGAGAATAATCAACGGGCGGATTTTTTCGGCCCGCAGGGGGATACCCGTTGGAACGTTGAACGTCTGCGGCGCGAGCAACCGCGCTACCAGCACCATTCAATCGATATTCGAAACCGACCCGGAGTGCTGGACTTGTTTCGCCAAGTGCTTCCGCATGCGGTGGTGCATACCGCGGCCCAGCCTAGTCATGACCTGGCCGCCAGTCGGCCTTTTGACGATTTCGACGTCAATGCCGTTGGTACCCTGAACTTGCTGGAAGCGAGTCGCCAGGCCTGCCCGGAGGCCCCCTTTGTGCACATGAGCACGAACAAGGTTTATGGTGATGCGCCCAACCGGATTCCATTGCGAGAGCTTGCCAGCCGCTGGGACTACGACGACCCGGCCTACGCGGACGGGATTGACGAGAACTTTTCCATCGATCAAAGCAAACATTCGCTCTTTGGGGCATCCAAGGTGGCGGCCGACGTTATGGTACAGGAGTATGGTCGGTATTTTGGCCTGCCCACGTGCTGCCTGCGAGGCGGTTGCCTCACCGGCCCAAACCACACCGGCGTCGAGTTGCACGGCTTTCTGAGCTATTTGATTCGCTGTAATCTCGAAGGGCGTACCTACCGGATTTTTGGCTACAAAGGCAAACAGGTCCGCGACAACATTCACAGTCACGATGTGGTGCAATTCATGTTGCGTTTTGTGGCGTCACCGCGGGTCGCCGAAGTTTACAATCTCGGCGGAGGTCGTGCCAATTCAGTCTCGATCCTCGAAGCGTTTGAATTGATTGCCGCCATCTCCGGGAAGCGCATGCAGTCCGAGTACGTGGACCAGCCCCGCCAGGGCGATCATTTGTGTTACCTGTCGGATCTGACGAAGATGAAGGCCCATTATTCTGGCTGGGCGATCACGAAAGACATTCCGACAACATTTCAGGAGATTTATCAATCCTGGCGGAAACGATCCTCGGATGGCATGGCCGGCTGAGTATGGACAGATAAAATGTCCCGACCGGGACATTTTATCTGTAGGCCGATGAAGACAGGCGCAGTTGGAGAGACGCACTGCGCCGCTTGAGCAATGACACCTTCGGGCAAACCGGATCCATCCGAGTGAAGGTCCGTTTCGGGTGTGCGCCCGCGGGTTGGAAAAGTTACCAATATACAAAACTCGAATCCGGCCGGTACTTTGGAGGGACGGAAGATAGCGACCCCGCATAGTAGTTCGCGTAGTTTAGATCGGTCTGGATCTCGGGCGGAAACCGGAAGAACTGCACATGGCTGTCTCCGAACAGAACATTGTTTCGGCGCTGTCCTCGATAGTTGTGCCACATGTTGCGCGGGTTATTCGCCGGCCGATTGCCATGCCAGTTGTGGTCACCACTGATGACTTTGTTGGAGGGGCTTTGCGCGATCTCGCTTGTCTTGATCGGTTCCGCGCCCGCAACGGGTCCGGGATTATTGACCGCGAGCCGTTGCCCGGTCGTGCGTTGGACGCGCCAACTGTGGCCGGCCCACATCTCCCGATAGCTGTTGCCGTTGATTTCAAAGATCGTCTTTTTTGCCGGTGCCGAGTCTTCGCCTTTGTCGGCCGGACAACGGAAGAGCTGGAAGGCGGAACGGTTCGTCGGATTGGCTCCGGCTAGGCCGACATAGGCGTTGAGTGGGCGATTGCTCGGGTAGATGCCCGAGCCTTCGCCGCTGTACGCCGCGTCGCCGCGCCAGCCCCCCGCGCCGTTGAAACCGGCGGTCGTGGGCAGAAAGTCGCTGCTGTCGTCGGCGTAAAGCTGGAAGGCTAATCCGATTTGTTTGAGGTTTGCGACGCACTTGATGCCATGGGCCTTGTCCTTGGCGCGAGCGAGTGCGGGCAGGAGCATCCCAGCGAGAATGGCGATAATGGCAATGACCACGAGCAATTCGATCAATGTGAAGGCGAGCCGGATTTCCGAGGGGTTGAAGACCGGTGAGCGAAGGCGAGCCTTGAGTTTCATGTTTCTCATCATTCCGCTTGGCAAGACGTCATGCAAGATCGATACGCATTCGAGAAATGCTCACGCACTCCATCAATACTTCGAGCCTCAATTGTGAGCTTATTCCAATCGATGATCGAGTCATTATTGGCAAACTCCCTCCTCGAAACGTGTGTTTAGGAAAAATGATGGCCGCTGAAATCTGATTGGCGGTCAGGTCATGAGGGTCGAGCACGACAAAGCGATCCGCGATTGTTCTTTGATTCGGGAATTGGGTCAGACTTCAATCAGCAAATGTCGGCACCCCTTTTCTCTTCCGCAAAACCGTATGTTCGATGGTGGTGGTTTTCGGGGCCACTCGATCTGGCCGTCATCCATGCACAATTGGAGTGGGTGAAGGCGAACCACTTCGGTGGGGTCGAGATTGCCTGGATGTACCCGTTGGACAACGGTCCGCTGGGTGCTCCGTGGTTGAGCTCGGCGTGGGCGGATTCGGCGCTGGCCGCCGCCGAGTATGCGGTCGCACTGGGCCTGGGTTGTGACTTCACCCTGGGCAGTGCGTGGCCCTTCGGCGGCTTTGATGTGCCGCCAGAAGACGCGAGTCAGACCTACGCCGGCCCGTCCGCCCAACGACTCGAGAAGTCGTGGTCGACCCCCTTGGGTGTCGACGGAGGCCCGATCCTGAACCACCTGGATCGCGCGGCGCTACTCCGGTACGGACGTCGATTTGGCACGGCATTGGGGTTGCCAGGACGCGCCGCCGCGCTGAACTCACCCGGTCTCTTCTGCGATTCCTGGGAGGTGACGCCCGAAGGGTTATGGACCGCCGGATTCGGCACCGCTTTTCAGGAACGCTTTGGTTACGACATCCGCTCTTTCATGCCCGTGCTGGATGCCCATCCGGACGAGCGGTACGACTACCGCCGCTTGCTGGCCAGTTACGCCTTGGCAGAGTTTTACGCCCCGTACACCGAACTCTGTCATGAGCTCGGCGGCTACGCCCGAGTGCAGTGTCACGGTGCACCGGCCGACATCCTGGCGGCCTACGCCCTGGCCGATGTGCCGGAGACCGAGGCGGTTCTGTTCGATCCCGATTTCGCCACCTTTGCCGCCTCGGCGGCCGCGTTGGCTGGCAAATCCGTCGTGGCGGCTGAGGCATTCACCTGCCTGTATGGTTGGGAGCCCTGCCCAGGGCCGGGTCCTTATCACCAACAGGAACGGCTGGCCGATCTGAAACTGGTTGCCGATGGCCTCATGGCGAACGGCGTGAACCAGATCGTCTGGCATGGCATGCCGTACAATCCGCCCGGTAGCGGCAACCGTTTCTACGCCACGGTGCATGTCGGATCCGACAGTCCCCTCGCACCACGGATCGCTGCGTTCAACGCCTACATGGAGTCCGTTTGTATGGCCTTACGGAACGGGCGTCCCTATACCGACGTTGCGGTCTTTCTGCCACTGGAGGACACCTGGATGGAGGGAGAGCTTCCGTCCAAGCTGCAGAAGCCGAGCTCCAAATATGTGTACGAGCTTCAGGAGACTAAGCTCCCGCCCTTCCTGAAGGGCTATCGTCCACTGTGGGTGTCCGCCGCCTTCATTCAAGATGCCGATTACGCCCGGGATCGTCTCCACTGCGGTTCCGCTCAATTTCGATGGCTTTACGTCGGTGTTACCTGGCTGGACCTCGAGACGGTGGCGTCGCTGTTAAGGATTGGCCGTCAGGGACTTCCGATCTGTATGGTGCAGCCACCGCAGGAGCCGGGCCGCGTCAAACATGCTGCCTATGGTCCGATGGTTGATGAATTGATGACTCTGCCCAACGTCACGGGCGATTGGCGGCGCTGCGCCGTGCACCCGCCATTGGTGACGGGGGAGGACCTGCCCGATTTCTGGTGCACCGTCCAAGACGATGTCCACACGTTGTTTTTTTCCCATCCGTTGGCCCAGACCATCCGGTATCCGATGCGCCATGGACACGCGCTCTCCGACCTTACAGTGGAGCGAAAAATCCGTGTCGCCTTCGGAAGCCAGGTGTTCGACGTGGATCTCGTTTTTGCGCCGCAGCAGTCCATCCTGCTTCGCGCCTCGCCTGTCGGGATCCAGCGCCTCGCACTGGATTGGGATGATGGCAATGTCACGTAGGCGGGTCGGCGCCCAAACTCCACCACCCCGATGCCGATCGGGGCCGGCCGGAATTACGGCGATGCGGCGACGGAACCTTTTTTGACGCAACGGAAGCCGTAAATGTCGTAGCCGAAACAGACATCCGCCGACCCGGGATTCTCGTTATAGCGATACCCGGACCGGCAGTTTTCAGCGCTGAATCTCCAGGCACCGCCGCGCAGCACTTTGTTCTGACCTTCGGTCGGCCCTGTCGGATTCTCGCGGGGAGCCTCGGCATAATAGTCCACCTTGTAGAAATCGTTGCACCATTCCCATACGTTGCCGGCCATGTCGTAGAGTCCCCACGGATTGGGCTGCTTCTGACCGACGGGCCGGGGGTGGCCTCCCGAGTTCTTGTCAAACCATGCGTAATCACCGAGTCGTGCGGGGCTGTCCCCAAAGAAATACGCGGTCGTGGTGCCAGCCCTGCACGCATATTCCCATTCGGCTTCGGTGGGCAATCGGTATCCGGTTGCGTCAAAATTACAGGCCAGGGTTTTCAAATCGTAACAGGGCTGAAGTCCTTCCACTTCGGAGCGCTTGTTGCAAAATCTCACGGCATCCGACCAGCGCAACTGCTCCACCGGATTCTTGTCTCCCTTCCATCGGGAAGGATTCGTGCCCATGATTGTCTGGAATTGCTCCTGGGTCACCAAGTGCTTGTCCATGGAGAAGGACCGTACGATTACCTCGTGCAGGGGCGCATCGATTTCGTCCTTGTCGCCCATCATGAACTTGCCTCCGGCAATGGGGATCGTCTCCGTAGCATGCGCCCCGGCCGGATCGAGCCGCGGACTTCCATTCGATTCGGCGGATGATCCCGGATTCGACGGTTTCGCGACGTCGTCGGGAGCCTTGCGTTCACAGCCTTGAAGAACAGCCAGGGCACAGAACAGGGCCAATCGAAAAGCGGGAAAGTGTTTCATCGTGGGCGACGAAAATTCAGAATGGATGACCGGGTGCCTAATAGTTCGCCCAGATTTCATAACCGTCGGGATTCCGGAGCACTTGACGGCAGCGCGCGCGGATCTCTTGGGCCAAAGGCACGGATTGTGCGTCGCTAGCACAACGATAGCCCGCCTCCTGAAACAGTTTCCGGGTGATCGTGTGACACTGCGCGACGACATAATCCTGAGCGCCGCCCATCGCTCGCCACTCTTTCAGAAGTTCCATGTAGGCCGTCAGGTTGTTGGTGTTGTTGCGGCCGGTCAGGGCCATCGTCCGGCGGGTCAGTTCACCCGTATGGTCCAGCGACTTCATATTATCCTTTTGCACGCTATATTCCGCCGGTATTTGTTCAACAATCTGCTCCAAACGTTCGAGGAACGGTTTCCGTGCGGGAGCGGCGGCTCCCTTCGCCTGCAGGAATTGAATCATGTCGACGGCAAAATGCCGGTACTCATCGATTCTCTCCAGGTGGCGTTCGACAAAATAATTCATGTCGTCCAACGCCTCTTGGACGGCGACTTTCTTGGTCACCTCCTGACCGGCGGCAAAGACGGCTTGAATGGCTTCGGTGTAGCCGCACGTGCAGGCACGATGAACGTCGCCCTCCCTTCGTCGATGATGGGTGCGGAGCTTCTGGCCGGCAACGTCGAGAATGGGATCGCACATCGGCCGACCCAACGTTGCCTTCATGATATCGACCGGTGTGGCGACGGAAAGGGGTGTGTCTTGTCCCTCGATGAAATAGATGAGAGACTCGCCTTTCGGCGGCACTTTCTTACTCAAGTTATAGAGCGCTTTGTCGCCGTCGAACCAGACCGGATAGCTATACGAGCCTGGCACGCCACGCCAAATCTGGCCTTTGGATTCGCGAAAGGTGAACGTCGTTCGAACCCCTCCTTCGGATAGCTGAGTTTTCCACTTTGCCGGGAACGGTCTCCTCCACGTGAGTGCCACTTCCTTCTCCAGGTAGCTCGGCTTCAACGCCTCCCGGTGCCAGATCCCCGGCGCGCTTAAGGTCGCGAGGTAGAGGCTTTGTCCGTCATTGTCGAATTCCACGGACTCGATCAGGCGCTGGCCGCGTGAGTCGTTGGCCAAAGTGAGCCGCAACTGCTGCTTGCCCTTCGGCCAAGTCATTATCCATTCGTCGTTTTCCCCTTTCAGCAGTCCAACGAACACATTCTCTGCCGGGAGCGAGAGGATGTTCGCGGAGGCGAATTCGGCAGGGCCATAGATCAGATCATCGCCAAGGAATGCCGGCACGACGCCGTAATCGATCGGACTTTCCAGGCGGACTCCCTTCATCGTCGAGGCCGGCTTGATCTCGACGATCTCGTTTTTCCCGAAGGAGAACACCACGGAAACATCCGGCGATCCCTGGCTGGAAAAAAATGCTTCCAACACCACTTCGTCACTGGCGTTCCGCAGGATTTCACAGCGACGAATCGTCCTCGGATTGGACTGGGTCTGCGGAGGCGTGAATTCCAGGATTTTCCTTCCGAAGCCAGCGCTTCCCGTCGGCGAACTGCCGGAACTCGACGGGGCAACCTCCGCTTTCGAATAAAGGAGCACGCGTCCCCTGGCCGACCAGAATACCGCAGCGACGCGCGAGTTCTCCACAACCGCATCGCCTTTGAACGAATACTCCCGGCCGTAGTATCCCGGATCGGAAGCGGCCTTCAGCGGATCGGCCTCAAAAGCGAAAAGCTCCGAAGGCACCGATTTCCAGGCGGCGCGGCTCTCCGCGTCGGGGGTGTCGGCAAATCGAGAGCCGGTATCCCAGACGGCGACATTCGCGGTTCCCCTGGCTGGTTGAAGGGTCGCCAGGCCTGCCGACAGGATGGAAAGAACAACCCGGGCGGTTCGGAGTGAAATCGCTGGGGTCCTTCGAGCGCTTGGATTTGAATTCATGTAAGAGATTCTTCGGCTGGCCTACGCGGGCATGTTTCGAACATGGGAGAATGCCATCGTCACATCCATCCGCAGAAGAGCTTGAACGGGAGGATTAGCCGAGTCTAGCGGGCGGTAATACGGAAGCAAGCAGCGTGAAACACCCGTCGTTCTCGTACCGGGACGTTGACATGTACGGCCGTCGGGGTACGATCCAAAGACTCACACCGATTCCATCCAGGGCGCTCGAAACCATTGCGGGCACCAACTATGAACACCCTGTTCCCTTCCCGGTGCGGCGTCGCCGCTGCGATCCTCGCGTTTACCCTGATTGAGTTGCTGGTCGTGATAGCGATCATCGCAATCCTCGCGGGCATGCTCCTGCCGGCGCTCTCGAAGTCGAAGGAACAGGCGCAGCGTACGCTGTGTGGCAACAACCAGAAGCAGCTTCTACTGGCTCACATCCTGTATTTGGGGGACAACAACGACCGGATTGCGCCGCCCAATTGCGGGGGTGCCGACGGTGCGGCTAATTCGGCTCTGCCGGCGGGTTGGCTCTACAAGCCGGGTGAGGCACTGCCGAAAAACGGTACGAATCTTGGTCCGCTCAAGGGCCTATTTTATCCCGCTATGACGAGCCGAAAGATGTATCTGTGCCCGCTCCATCGAACCAACACTGCGGCTTGGCGCACCAGCACCATCCAATTCACCAGCTACTTAATGAGCGGCGTGGTAATCCGGAGTTCCTCCAGCTTCGATTGGTCCACCGGGGCCAACGGAGTGACCTTTAGGGCTTCCGCCTTCCAGCCCACGGACATGCTTTTCTGGGAAACGGACGAGGCGGATCCTGGCTATTTCAACGACGGGTCGAGCACGCCAGCGGAAGGTTTTTCCAAACGGCACAACACGGGAGCCATCGTGGGCCTGATGGGGGGCCACATTGAGTATCTCAAATGGAGGCGCTATTATAAACTGCTCGCGGAGCCCACTCGCAACAGTCTCTGGTGTTTCCCAAATTCCCGCGACGGCCGATGATCCGAACCCCGGCATGACACGATGATATCAGTTCCACCTGCTGTTCTCGGACTGCTGGTCCTCGGGGCTCTGTCTGGGTGCGGACAGAAGGCGAAAGTGGAAGCCAGCGTGAGCCAACTGGAGAAGGCTTTTCCCAACGGCAATGCCAACCCCAGTGTCCAGCTCGCGATCGCGGCGACTCGGAACCAGGACTTCGTGTCCGGTGTGGTTGCCCTAAGCAATGCTAAGCAGGTCCCGGGGCTGTCCGCCGAGCAGCTCCTGGCGGTCGAGGAGGCCAGCCGGTCCATCACGACGGAACTGGCTCGACGAGCGGACAGCGGTGACGCCGCTGCGCGGGCGGACTTGCAGCGGATTGAACGAACTCGGTCGCAATAGCCTTCGTGTCCATGGCCTGCGTCGGGAGGCTTCCGATCCCCTGTAGCTAACGGAAACACTGCTGATCTTAAATTCCCCTTGCCCGTCGGAATTGAAGTCTATATAAGTTCTCGCCGCCACGTGCCTTTCCAACAGCGCTTCGCCTGGAATCAACAAGGAAGGCGTGGCGAAATCAAAATACCAACATGAGCACCAAGAAACCCGCCGTCAAAGCCCCCGTCAAAGCCGCCGCGAAAGCCCCCGCCAAAGTGGCCGCGAAAGCCCCCGCCAAAGTGGCCGCGAAAGCCCCCGCCAAAGTCGCAGTGAAAGCCCCGGCCAAGGCCCTACCCAAAGACCTCAAGCCGAAGAAGATTGCCAAGTCGCGGTGAAAGGCCAGGATATCCCGAGGGTATTTATCAAGCCAAAGACCTCAAGCCGAAGAAGAATACCAAGGGCGGCATCCAGGGCAGTTTCAAGAAAAGTGGATTGGCCGGATTGGTTGAAGGATGGACCCGCGGAAGAACAATAGGCAGGCGGGATATTGAGAACTCGGCTGATTTTTCACAATGGCCACGCTTGAAAGTAAGCGCATGGCTTCTTGAAGCCATG
>CAMAUY010000109.1 GCA_945861565.1 Akkermansia muciniphila | reverse complement strand
TCTTCTGGAAAGGCTATAGCCGCTTTTCCGACATGGTCGAAATCATCCGGCTCCAACGGTCCGCCAAACCCAGAAAGCGTTGAGACAAGCTCTGCGGCGATTTTAAGGGGCAAGCGCAGGGGTAGCTCGTCCCTCGCAACCCTGGGCTTCGAGGCGAAATCCCTTTGGGATTTCTTTGCGGAAAATGGCCAAACTCCAGGGTCGCCCGTCGGCGACATCCGGAGGCACCCCGTGCTGGTCAGCGTTCGAATTCTTCCCTACGTTCGCCGGCATGTCCGTCCCGTTGCTAGAATTGCAGAATGTGTTTAAGGCGTACCCTGGATCACCTCCGGTTGTCGTACTGCAGGGCGCTTCCCTCACCGTTGATTCCGGCGAAAGCGTGGCCATCATCGGACCCAGCGGTAGCGGCAAGAGCACAATCCTCAATCTTATCGGGACTCTCGACCGGATCGATCGCGGCACGGTGCGGTTGTCCGGACAGGACCTGACAGCGCTGTCTTCGGCGGAGCTCGCCGTCGTGCGCAATCGGGACATTGGCTTCGTTTTTCAAAGTCATCATTTGCTGCCTCAATGCACGGTTCTGGAAAACGTGCTCGTGCCGACACTCGCCTTCAATCGAACGGCACCTGCGTCGGCTGTAATCCGGGCGAACAACCTACTCGATCGTGTGGGATTGGCGGCGAGGGCTGAACAGTTGCCGGGACGCCTCAGCGGGGGCGAACGTCAGCGTTGCGCGGTGGTTCGCGCCCTGATCAACCAGCCGAAGTTGTTGCTGGCGGATGAACCCACCGGAGCGCTCGACCGCGCCAACGCCGAGGCGGTGGGCAGGTTGTTGGTCGAATTGAACCGCGAAGAATCGGTGACATTACTATTGGTCACTCATAGTCGTGAACTGGCCGCCTTGATGAAACGGTCCGTGGAGGTTCGAGACGGGAAGCTGTTGACGTCGGATCGTGCGAACCCGTACGGAACATGAAACTCTCCGATCTCATTCGTGCCGGTCTGCGGTTTCATTGGCGAAGTCATTTGGGCGTGGTCCTGGGTGCGGCGGTGGCGGCGGCGGTGCTTGTCGGGGCGCTGGCGGTGGGTGATTCCGTGCGACGCACCCTGGCCGACAAGGCGGCGGAGCGGCTGCCGTTTGGATTCGGTTTGGCGCTGCATCCTTCGGATCGTTTTTTTGGGAAGGATCTTGGGGAGCGGATTACAAGAAACATTGACTTCGACGGGAAAGGTAATTCTCTCCGCCCCGTCGTTGGAGGAGTCCAGTCCCAGATGTCGGGCTTCCCAACCTTCCTGAAACTGCCAGCGATGGTACGACGGCAGGATGGGACCGCTCTGGCAAATCGTATCCATGTATACGGCGTTGACTCGGGCAACTATATCGGTGGCTCCGGGGATGTCGGCACCATCGGATTAAGTAACGGTGAAGTCGCGGAAAAAGTGTGGGTTAACGAGGCGTTGGCTCGTCAGTTGAACGTGAAAACCGGGGACGACGTCATTCTTCGGATTCATAAGCCCAGTGTGATCTCTCGGGATGCAATTCTAACGCCGCGGGATGAAACGAGTATCGCCCTGCGACTACCTGTCGGCGGCGTGCTTTCAAAGGCGTTGGGCGGGAACTACAGCCTGGAAGCCAGTCAGGTCGAACCTTTGAATGCCTTCATGCCATATAAATTGTTGGCAAAGGCCGCAGGGTTGGAGGGCAGGGCAAATGTGTTGATGTGCGAGGCACCAGTGCGTCCCCCAGCACCCCATTGGGCAGGCCGAATGGCATTCCAACTTCGGAAGGCAGGCTACCTTCAACTCGCTGGTTTCCTAGGGCGTTTTCAACCCCGATTCAAAAAACGTTCATCGGTCGAGACGCTATCTCATCTCGATAATCAGATTCGTGCCTCCTGGGAACGTAGCGATGCAGAACTGACGGTCACCGACTCTTCCGATCCTCGACGCTCCACGAACAATCCCGCTCAGTGGGTGGAATTGGCCACGCGCCGAATCTTTCTCGAACCGGCTGTCGTGGCGGCGGCTCCGTCGGACGTGATCGCTGTGACGGATTATCCTCCACTTCCCAAGCCCGTGCCCATCTTGACGTATCTCGTGAATACATTGCGTCACGAAAACCGCCTGGCTCCGTACTCGATGGTCACGGCCGCTCCTGCTCCTTATACGCCAGCCGGCATGCAGGACGACGAGATGGTCGTGAACGAATGGCTCGCGGCGGACCTGGGTGTAAAGCCGGGTGATTCGGTGTCGCTCAGTTATTACCGGGCCGATGCAGGTTCCCAACTCGTCGAACAGACCAACAACTTTCGAGTCCATAGCATCGTGCCGTTGAGTGGGCTGATGGCGGACCCCAGCCTGATGCCGGAGTTTCCCGGAATGGCGAAAGCAGAGAGCACCCACGATTGGGATGCAGGCTTCGAACTGGTGCATAAGATCCGCGATAAAGACGAGGCGTACTGGAAGGCACACCGTGGCACACCCAAGGCGTTCGTGACACTGGCGGCCGGGCAGAAAATGTGGGCAAACCGATTTGGCAGCCTGACCGCTATTCGATGGTTCACGAGGGGCGGCCCGGTTTCTCCAGGTTCAATCCTCGAATCGAAACCCAGGGTGGCCAGCGAGGCGAGGGAATCGATCGCCAGAACGATACGCGACCGGCTCGACCCCTCGGCTGTCGGTCTCCGATTTGAGGATGTGGGCGAGCAAGCCCGCAATGCCGCTGCGAACGGACAGGATTTCGGTGGCTTGTTTATCGGGTTTAGCTTCTTCCTCGTCGTGTCCTCTCTTTTGCTGACGGCGATGCTCTTTCGGTTTGGCTTGGAGCAGCGGGCTCAGGAGATCGGTACCTTACTCGCCATGGGCTGGCCTGTTCAGCGGGTACGACGCCTCTTCCTGCGCGAGGGAATTTGGTTGGCGATTCTGGGAGCGATCCTCGGGGCCGTAGGCGGGGCCGGTTATGGGCGGGCGGTGATCCATGGCTTGAACACACTTTGGAAGGATGCGGTGGCGGGAGCCGGGTTGGAGTTTCATCTCACATTCGGAGCTGTCCTCGGCGGTGTTGTGGGCAGTGTGGTCATGGCGGCCGTCACGCTCTGGTTCACGTTGCGGAGTGCGATGTCGCGTCCCGCACGCGAGCTGTTGAACGAGGGCTTTCTTGAAATGCGACCGACTTACCCTGACTCAAAACCCTCCCCATTCGACCGTTACCTCCCGGCGATCACCGCGGGATTGGCGCTGGCGCTCGTCGCGTTTTCCAAGCAAGTGCCGGACTCCGCCCGAGGGGGCTTATTCTTTGCAGTCGGCGCACTGGCTTTGACCTCCGGATTGCTCTGGATCCGGCGCGGACTTCGCACGGCCAGCGTGGCGCGGTCGGGAACCGTTACCGCGGCATCTCTTTCGCGACGTGCCGTATCCCGCCGGCCCGGACGCTCCCTGGCGACGATTGCCCTGCTAGCCTCCGCGACGTTTCTGATCGTCGCTGTCGCGGCCAACCGACTCGACTCGACCCGCGACGCAACCCGGCGGTCTAGCGGGACCGGTGGATTCGCCCTGTGGGCCGAAAGCACGCTTCCCGTGTTGCAGGATCTAAACACACAGAAGGGCCGCGAGTTTTACGGGCTCAATACCGAGCCGCTCGCGGGCGTGACGGTGGTTCCCCTGCGAGTGCGCGAGGGTGACGAAGCGAGCTGTCTGAATTTGAATCGCGCGCAGCGACCGCGTCTGCTCGGAATCAAACCCAGTGAGATGTCCACTCGGGGCGCCTTTGCGTTCGCCGGAATGGCGGCAGGCGTCACTGTGACGAATGGTTGGCAGGCACTTGAGCGGGCGAGGGGAGGGCGCCGGTCGGTGCACGCCGAATCAGGTGCCAAATCCGAATCCGAATCCGACGTGGTGCCGGTGATCGGCGATGCCGCATCGATCCAATGGGCGCTCGGGAAGAAACTGGGGGACACACTCGAGTATGTGGATGAACGGGGAAAATCGTTCCGGGTTCGCCTCGTGGGCGCGGTGGCCAATTCGATTTTGCAGGGGAGTCTGTTGATGGATGAAGCGGAGTTCACTCGGCATTTTCCGGGTGAAAGCGGACATCGGGCATTCCTGATCGACGCGCCGGCTGGACGTGAAGGAGTGGCTGCGGGTGAGCTGAGTCGAGCTCTGGGTGACCTCGGGTATGAGGTGACGCGGGCGACGGACCGCCTGGAGCGATTCAACGCGGTGCAAAACACGTATCTGAAAACATTTCAGGTGCTGGGTGGACTCGGACTGTTGCTGGGGAGCATCGGTCTCGGAATTGTTGTACTCAGGAATGTGTACGAGCGACGGGCTGAATTGGGCGTGATGGCGGCTCTGGGATTTTCGCCGCCGGCGGTACGATCAATGATTCTGCGCGAGCATGTGTGGCTATTATTCCTGGGGCTCCTCGTCGGAACCGCGGCGGCCTTGCCCGCGGTGCTTCCCGTCGTGGGACTTTCCGGAGTGGGTTTTCCCTGGGGGTCGATGGTGTTGACGCTTCTTGCCGTCTTGCTGAATGGACTCTTTTGGACCTGGCTGGCCACGCGCCGCGCGTGTTCCGGCTCGCCGTTGGCGGCGCTGAGGGGAGAGTAGTCCAAAAATCAGCTGAGGATCCTTGCAGCGGCGAGGTGGGCAGGTCTACTTTGGCCTCCGTCCGTAGGTTCGCTCCATTGCTACCATGGCCTCTCCCGGTTCCTCATCCGCCCGTCGTCCTCCCGAGTCGCTCCCCGAGGACGATCCGATATACGAGGACCGCGCAAAACCGTTCCTGATCAAGATGGGGTTGGTGCTGCTCCTACTGATCGTCCTTGGATTTACTGTGAAGCTCATGATGAAGCTGTGGGATCATCAGCGCGGGCGCGCCACGGTGGAGCAGGTCGAGGCGATGATCCGGGCCGGGCGGCCGCCCGTGGAAGTTGACCCGGTGCTTGCCGAGGCGATGCGGGTTGCCCCCGGCGACGCCCGCTTGCTGCGAGCCGCCGGCCAGTATGCTGCCGCGAATGGAATCGAACAGGGTTTAAACTGGTGGCGGCGGCTCTTGGCAACTCCCGAAGCGCGGCGGGAGGATCGCTATCAGTTTGTCGAGCAGGCGCTGGTGGCCGGTCGCCTCGAACTGAGCGGTGCCGAATTGACGGCCATGTTTCGATTTGATCCGACCGATCGAGTTACCCTCCGGCTCACCATCCGGCACCATGAATTGAACGATGACCTGCTTGCGGCCATGGCTGTCGCCCGCCATTGGCTCGCGGTGCATCCCGAGGACGACGAGGCGCGTTTCGAGCTTGGCCGGTTGCTGATTCGCCATCCGTCCCCTGCCGCCCGCACGGAAGGGCAGTCGGTCCTCCAAACGCTGGCGACTGGCGATGGAAAACTTTGCCATCCGGCCATCGATTTGCTCGCGGCGGAGCTGGATCTTTCGCCGGCACAACGGGCTGCCGTCATCCGGGCGATTGAGAGCCGGTCGGGAGTGGGTCTGCTGGATCGGCTGAGGGTGGGTACCCTTCGCCTGCGAGCCGAGCCGGAGAAGCGAGGTGAAATCCTGGCCGGAGCGGAGCGATCGGCAACGATGCTTCCCGGTTCCACCAACCAATTGGTGCTGGCAACGTGGCTTTCTCAAATGGGCGAGTATGGCCGACTGCTGGAACTTTTCCCCTTTGAAAAGGCGCGGATGGATCCGGGATTGCTGAGCCATCATCTCGGAGCGCTCGCAGCGTTGGATCGATGGTCGGAGATTGAACCGCACCTGAATGATAAAAGTACCAGCCTTGATCCGTCCCAAAGCCACCTCCTGCTCGCGGCCTCTGCGTTTCGACAAGGCAAAATGGCGGATGCAGAGCAGGCATTCTCCCTCGCAACACGGGCCGCGGCGGACAATGTTGCGAAGCTGACGCTGGTGGCTTCCCAGGCGGAACGACTGGGACTCAGTCGTTCCGCCGTCAGTGCCTACGAGTCTCTCGCTAAGATTCCCGGCCAAGCCAATGCTGCCTCCGCGCAGATTGTCCGTTTGATCGGGAAAATGTCCGATGCACGCGCAGCGTTGGACGCCATTCGCCGGGTCACCACTCAGCTCCCAAATTCGACCGCTCTGGCGGTCGAGGAGGCCTATCTCCGAATCCTCACCAACGATGGCCTGCCCGCGACACGCAATCAACTCGCCGCCCTGGCGGTCCGCAATCCGGCCAATCGAGAGATCCGACTGACCCACGCCCTGGCGGAGTTCCAGAGTCAGAACGCGCTCGCTGCCCTGGCCCTCACCGAATCGGAACCGATCGTCTGGCTTACCGCACCCGTTCGTTGGCAGGTGATCCATGCGGCGGTTCTCGGGGGAACTGGTGACACGGATGGTGCCCGTGATTGGGCCCGCCGGATCGATGTTTCTCGCCTTAAACCCCAGGAAAAGGAGCTAATCAAACATTGGCTCCAGTGACCCCCAACCAACGCCATGGCCGACACCCTGACGTTAATTCCACCACTTCCATGCCTCTCCAGGTCAATCTCCGGCTGCTCGAACGAATTCCGCAGAAACTCGTGGGCGAACTCCCCGTGGTTGAGTTTGCGGCAGATTTCCACGATGAAGTCGTCCGGTTCACAAAACCTCTACAGTACGACCTCGAAGTGATCCGCCAGGGTCTAGACATCCTCGTCCAGGGAACCTTGTCGATCGTCCTGGAATGCAGCTGTGCTCGGTGTCTCTCGTCGTTTGAAACTCAGCTCGAGATTGAGGATTTTTCCGCCTTTGTCCCCCTTGAGGGAGAGGATGCCGTTCCCAAGGATGGTGATTTTGCCGACTTGACGCCTCTCGTCCGGGAAGACACCTTCCTCGCCCTGCCGACGAAGCCGTTGTGCAGACCTGAGTGTCGCGGGCTCCCGGTGAAAGCACCGTCCCGCGATTCGCGTCTCGGGGCTACGCCGTCGGAAGTCACTTCCACGTCGCCCTGGGCTGCTCTGGAGAAACTGAAACTGTAACCTAACAAGCACTATGGGCGTTCCGAAACGCAAACCTTCCCGCAGCCGCCAACGCATGCGCCGGGCCTACAATTCTGTCCTGAAGCTGCCGCAGCTGTCGACCTGCCCGCAATGCGCGGGCCCCTTCATTCCCCACCGGGTTTGCCCCGCCTGCGGCTACTACAACGGGCGCCAGGTAATCCTAGTTAACAGCCTCGCATAAATTAATTTACAATTTGCCGTCCCGCCGATTTGATGGGACGGCATCTTCCTTTTTGGTGGCTCCATACGATCCGCTGGGTAGCATTCACCCGGCGGCTCTTCTGATGGGTTCGTGTCCAGATTTGACTTGAGCCCGGGTGGGGATTTTCTGCAATGAGGCTCGCAGTGGATGTCATGGGCGGGGATCACGGTCCAGAGGAACTCCTTCAGGGGGTGATGTTGGGCCTTGCTGCCCAACCTGACATCTCTCAGCTCTACGTCGTAGGCCCCGAGCCCGCTCTTCGCGCGGCCCTGAATCGCATCGGCTTGGTCGACCCCCGTGTTCAGATTCTCCCCGCCAGCGAAATCTTAACCATGGAGGATAAACCGGTTCTTGGGCTGCGCCGAAAAAAGGATTGCTCAATCCTCCGCGCTGTCGAACTGGTTAAATCCGGCGAGGCCGACGCCGTGATCTCGTCAGGCAACACCGGTGGCATTGTCGCCGCCGCAACCATCCGACTGCGGACCTTGGACGGAATCGAACGCCCTGCTATCGCGTGCATCCTCCCCTCGTTACAGGGAGCATTCGTGCTCATTGACGGCGGCGCTAATCCGGATTGCACCGTGGAGAATCTCCTCCAGTTTGCCGCCATGGGCAGCGTGTATTCCGAGGCCATGCTTCGGGTCAAACAACCGCGCATCGGTGTCTTGAGCAATGGATCGGAAGATTCCAAGGGCACCGAACTCACCCGATCCACCGTCGCTCGACTGCGCAAAACCCGCCTTCACGTCAAAGGGTATTGCGAGGGTTACGATCTCTTCCTGGATGGGGTGGATGTCGCGGTCTGCGACGGCTTTGTCGGCAATATTGTGCTGAAAACTTCCGAAAGCCTCGGTAAATGTGTCGGCGCGATGTTGCGATCGGAACTCACCGCAACCCCCGTCCGTAAAGTGGGTGCACTTCTCGCGAAACGAGGGCTGGATGCCATCAAGCACCGCATGAATCCTGAAATCTACGGAGGTGCCCCCCTGCTCGGAATTAATGGGTGTGTCATTAAGATCCACGGGTCCGCCAAACGCACCACGCTCCAGTATGCGATGCGTCAGGCGGTGGAGTTCATCCGCCTCCAACTGAATGCAACTATGGTCGCTGAAGTCGCCGCCGCCATGAAGGCCGCTTGGGCTCCGGTTGAGGTCTCGCCCGCCCTTCCTCATTTCCCGGCTTCCGTATGAATTCTCTCGGCTCTCGCTCCGCCGTTTTCTTCGCGATTCAGCCACTATCCAATCCTCGCTTAAAGTGGTAGGCTCCCGCCCCCCGCCTCCTCAATGCCAACGATGAAACATCCCCGGACCGGCCGGCCGCATCTGCGCACGGTGTCCATCACAGGAGTCGGCTCTTACCTCCCAGCTCGGATTCTGACCAATCAGGATCTGGAGAAAATGGTGAGTACCACCAGTGAGTGGATCACCACCCGCACCGGAATTGAGCAACGACGGATTGCCGCGCCCAACGAGGCCACCTCCGATCTCGCCTTGCTGGCCTCCAAACGGGCCCTTCAAGACGCGAAAATCACCCCGGACCAAGTCGAGCTCATCATCGTCGCCACCATCACGCCCGATATGCTCTTCCCGAGCACGGCCTGCCTCGTTCAGCAGAAACTCGGAGCCCGCCGGGCCGCCGCCTTTGACATCGAAGCCGCCTGCTCCGGCTTCGTCTATGCCCTCGACATCGCCGCGCACTTCGTCCAATCCCATACCTACGACACCGTTCTCGTTATCGGGGCCGAGAAAATGTCGAGCGTCATCAACTGGAAGGATCGTAACACATGCGTGCTCTTCGGCGATGGTGCCGGTGCCGCCGTCCTCCAAAACCGCCCAACGGCTCACGGACTCTTGACCACGTGTCTCGGAGCCGACGGCACCAAGGCGACGCTCCTCGACATGCCCGGCGGCGGGAGTGCTTGCCCAGCTTCGCTGGAAAGCCTCCAAAAACGCATGCATTTCCTGCGGATGGACGGCAAGGAAACCTTTAAGAACGCCGTCAATGCCATGGTGTCCGCTGCCACGGAGGCTCTCGATCGTTGCGGTCTGTCCATTAGCCAAATCCGCTGTATCATCCCGCATCAGGCGAATCTGCGGATTATTTCCGCCGTCGGAGAACGCCTCGGTGCGACGGAGGATCAGGTGTTCACTAATGTAAAGAAATATGGAAACACGAGCGCTGCCAGTGTCGCCATCGCTCTCGATGAAGCCGTTCGTACCGAGCGTATCCGTCGCGGTGACCTCGTGTTGATGGTTGTCTTCGGAGCAGGCCTCACCTGGGGTGCCGCCATCATCGAGTGGTAACCCGGTCCCTAACTTCACCACCGCTCCAATGCCGCTCGGACGGATTCCATTGGGAGTCCAATGACGTTGCTTTCGGATCCCTCCACCCGTTCGATGATTAGACTCCGGTGCTCCTGCAACGCATAGGCCCCAGCCTTGTCGAGAACGTATACCCGCGTAAGGTATTCGGTGACGTCCGCCGTGGAGAGCACTCGGAACTTCACCTGTGTCGATTCCGCAAATAACCGCATGCGCTTCGCTTGCTGACAAACGAGACAAACTCCGGTGATCACCTCGTGGACGCGCCCAGACAATTGCTGCAACATGGCTCTCGCCTCCGCCAAGTCCGCAGGCTTGCCGAGCGGCTGACCCTCCAGAAACACGAGCGTATCCGCTCCGAGCACGAGATGCGCCGGGTACCGTTCCGCGATCGCCAACGCCTTCCGTTCCGCGTTCAGTTCGCAGAGTCGACGCGGTGGAATGTCGGTGCTGTGCTTCTCTGAAACGTCGCTGACGACAACCGAAAAGTCCTTCACCACACCCGACAGCAATTCGCGCCGGCGCGGCGAGCCGGAGGCAAGAATCAAAGGCGGTCGTGCCGTCGCCTCCAGCGGGTGAGTCGATGCATTCATTAAATGCCAGCCGCGGGCATGGCCACGAAATGAGGTATCGATCGGCGCTGGTCGGAACGCCGCTCGATCAGGAAGTATTCGGTCTAAGACCCTTACTTCGCCGGAGCCGCTACCTGCTCGCGCGCCTTTTCCTTCACCGCGGTGGCACCCTTGCCGATACGGCCACGGAGATAGGTCAACTTCGCACGGCGCACTGCCCCCTGCCGTTCAACTTCCACTTTGTCGACTCGAGGAGAGTGGATCGGGAAAACACGTTCGACGCCTTCGCCATAGCTGATGCGGCGTACCGTGAAGGTCTCATTCAGCCCACGGCCGCGCTTGCCAATGACAACGCCGGCAAAAATCTGGATCCGCTCTTTGTCGCCTTCGACGACCTTGGTGTGGACCCGGACACTGTCACCGACATTAAATTTCGCAGGTTCCTTGCGGTACTGCTCCATTTCGATCTTATCAAATAATGCACCCTTGTTCATATCCATTCTCCCAATTCCAGTTTCTATTCTGTTTTAAATCGTTCTTTTTCCATCCGTACTTCCGGCAGCGATATCCACACCAACACTTGCCGCCGAGGGCGGGTTCGAAACCGCCCTTTCCGGTCGCCGCCACCGAAGTTGTTCCCAAAGATCGGGACGCCTCTCAGCGGTTCGGCGCCACGATTGCTCGCGCCGCCACCGTTCGATCGCCGCATGATTTCCTGAAAGCAGCACCTCAGGCACCTCCCAGCCACGAAACTCCGCAGGCCTCGTCCAGTGAGGATACTCCAGCATCCCTCGCGTGAATGACTCATCCGCCGCACTCAGGTCATCCCCCAGCGCTCCGGGAAGCAGACGAGTGACCGCGTCAATGATCACCATCGCCGGCAGCGCTCCGTTGGTCAGTACATAATCGCCAATCGACAGCTCGTCGTCCGCGAGGTGTTCGCGAATCCGCTCATCGTAGCCCTCATAACTTCCGCAAACGAAGAGCACATGCTCCTCGGCGGCCAACTCTCGCGCAATCTGCTGGCTGAACACTCGTCCAGCCGGACCCGTCAGTATCACTTTCGTTCGCGGCCCCCGAAGGGATTCCACGGCTTCAAAGAGCGGCTCGGGCTTGAGAACCATTCCAGGCCCTCCACCGAAGGGACGGTCATCAACCGTCCGATGACGGTCATGGGTCCAGTCCCGCAAATCCCGAATCCTCAAATCGAGGATGCCGGCCGTTCGAGCCCGTCCGACGATACTTTCGTCCAACGGTCCGGCGAACATGGCCGGAAACAGGGTCAACACCTCGATTTTCATCGGCGGTGACACGGCTCCCTGCGAGCTCGCGCCAAGCGGCCTCACAGGCCGTCGTCGTCTTCCAAAAGTTCCAACGTGCAGCGCTTACCGCTTTTCATCGCCCCCACTTGTAACAGGGAACGAATAGCCTGAATCGTGCCACCCTTGCGGCCGATCACTTTGCCAGCGTCGGCCGAATCCACCCGTAGTTCGTAGACGGTCATCCCATTACGTTCGACTCCATTCACGGAGACCGCATCCGGGATGTCCACCAACCCTTTCACCACATATTCAAGGAAGGATTTCATGGGCGAATAGCATTCCGTGCTGCAGACGAAGCTCAGGCAGCGGCTGCGAGCTTGCGGCCTTCCCGCTTGATCATGCTGTCGACGGTGTCACTCGGTTGAGCCCCTACGCTGATCCAGTACTTGGCGCGTTCGAGGTCCAGCGTGAAGTTGTGCCCGGGCTTCAGGGGATGGTACGTTCCAAGTTCCTCAATGAACTTGCCATCCCGCGGGCTGCGGGTGTCGGCGACGACCACACGATACACCGGATGGTTCTTAGCCCCGGCACGTTTCAAACGAATCTTGACTGACATATTCTTGTTCGGATGCCCTCCGCCCATCGGAAGGCCGACTTTCCTTAATAAAAAGGAACGGGAGCCTAGACACCTCCACGTGGGAGGCGCAAGTCCCAAAATCTGTTCCTTTTGGTCGTCGGCGCATCCCGAAGTTGTTGGTAGGGGTTGTCGCGCTGCGACAACCCCGCCCGCGTCCAGCGGGCGGACAGGGCCGCAGCGCGGTTCGTGCCGCGCCTGAACGGCGCGGGGACGCCGCAGCGCGGCGTCCGCCACCTTCTCCCACAACTTCGGCATCCACAGACTCAGGACCCCTCAACTGGCCTTTGCGGCCACCCTCTGCGCATTGGGATTCGGGATGAACGCCGGTGTTTCTTCATTCGCGGCCGGTTCGAATTAGCGAGGATTTCGGTGTTTCGTGCCGACTAAATGGGTCTTGCTGCGGGCTCATAGATCGAGAATCAATCCCCGCAAATTCGAAACGACCGCCAATTGGACGCGGGATGAACGCCGGTGTTTCTTCATTGGCAGTCGTTTCGAATTGGCGGGGTCTCCCGGTGTTCGTTGCCGATTCAACACTTTTGAGTCATCCTGTCACCCAATGCGGTTGCTCATTGCCATCACCGGAGCCAGCGGATCGCTCTATGCCCAGCGACTGCTCGATAACCTCGATACCCGCCGGCACGAGGTGCACGTGATTCTCAGTCAATATGCCCCCGTGGTGCTTGCCCAGGAATTGCCGGAAGGCCTGCGGCTCCCGGAAAACGTCCAGAATCATGGGCTGCGATCCATGAACCTTCCCTTTGCGAGCGGATCCAATCCGCCCGATGCGATGGTCGTAATTCCCTGTTCCATGGGCACGCTCGGCCGGATCGCCCACGGACTGAGCTCGGATTCGCTCCTTCGCTCTGCCGACGTCGTCCTGAAGGAACGACGCAAGTTGATCTTGGTGCCGCGCGAAACACCGATCAGTCTGGTCCACGTGAAGAATTTTGAACTTCTGATTCAGGCGGGTGCGATGATCCTGCCGGCAAACCCCGGTTTTTATAATCGTCCGAAGACGGTAGAGCAGGTTGTCGATACCGTGGTAGCCCGAGTGTTGGACCACCTCGGGATCGCCCATCAATTGCAAGTTCGGTGGCAGGAAGAACCGGAGTAGCGCGGGTTCGGCAACCCGTTGACAGATCCCTCCCATGTTTCGACTCCTCTTTAAGTGGTCTGCGTTCGTGAAGCTCAGCCACACCGTGTTTGCCCTGCCGTTTGCGTTGGCGGCGATGGTGGTGGCGGCGCGTGAAACCCAGGGTTGGCCGGGTTGGCGCACGTTTCTGCTGATCGTGGCTGCCATGTTCTGTGCTCGCACCTGCGCGATGGCATTTAACCGGATTGTGGACCGGCAATTCGATGCCCGGAATCCGCGTACCGCCGGACGACACCTGCCACGAGGGGAAATCTCCATCGCCGGCGCCTGGATTCTTTGCCTGCTGGCAGGGGCGGGCCTTATTGCCTCCGCCGGCGCTCTCAATCCGCTGTGTCTGCGACTCTCGCCCGTGGCCTTGTTCCTGGTTTGCTTTTACTCGCTGACCAAGCGATTTACGGATTTCACCCATGTCTGGCTGGGCATTGCGCTTGCCATCGCCCCATTGGGAGCTTGGATTGCGGTGGAAGGTCGGGTGGAATTCATGCCGCGTCCGGAGGGCCTATTGGATCTTCGCCATAGCATTTGGGTGCCGTTGGTTCTCGCCCTGGCCGTGGTGCTCTGGCTGATCGGTTTCGACATCATTTACGCGACCCAGGACTACGAATTTGACCGGAGGGAAAAGCTGCATTCGCTGGTGGTCCGATGGGGACCTGGAAATGCATTGGCCGTCGCGTTTCTGGCCCATTTGTTCATGTGGTCGGTGCTGGTCGTTTTTGGATTTCTGAACCACTTTCGACTCGCCTACTGGATGGGATTGATGGTCATTCTTGGGTTGTTGTTGATGGAACACTTATTGGCACGACGGCGGGACGTGCGGTCGATCAACGCCGCCTTCTTCAAGCTAAATGGAACTGTCAGCTTGGTATTTCTGGCAATCGTGATCGCCGAGGTAGTTTTCCCCTGGTTCCGACTGAGGTGGTATTAATGACGGGGGGGCGCAGTCGCCGTCGGCGGACGTCGCATTTTTTTAGTTTTTCGAACAGAATCAAGCGGAGGGAGCGGAGAAAATTCCGCGGGCGTTATCGATCTTTGTGGCCTTCGTTTGCTTCTGTTAAACTCCGCCGGCATGTGATGCATCAGGTTTGGAAAGCCGACGCGAATCTGGGTTGCGACGTTGATCAGCAATTGCTATCGGTAAAGGGTTGTTGGCGAGCGGGTGTGGTTCAATGGTAGAATGTGGGCTTCCCAAGCCTGAGACGAGGGTTCGATTCCCTTCACCCGCTCCAACACCTAAAAACCCCAATTTCATTGGTGTTTAATTAGTAGGAACAAAGGTTCGAGCACGCAAGTAGGAACAAAAGTGTGCACAGGCAGTGGGAAAATCGATCCGATTTCGCCCGTCTTTACGAACGAAAACCCCAGTCCCAGCCGCATCAAAATGCACGTGCCGAGGTAGGCACAAAAAGATAGGAACTGAACCCGTAAACGGGCGGGCGCACGAGGGACGGCTGTAGCTCTGATTCCCCCCATGCGGTTTACCTTTCCCCATTGGCCGGGGAAAGGGAGGCTTTACGCGGCCCGCTGGATGTTGAACATTGTCGGCGTGAACTTCCGTTTTAATCTGCCCAAAGCTACTGAAGTCGCCTGCGAGTTTTTGGAGCGGGCGGGCGGGCAGATCCACATCATGAAGCTGGTCAAGTTGGTGTATCTGCTCGACCGTCTCTCTGTCGACCGACGCGGTATCCCGGTCGTGGGTGGGGACTACCTGTCCATGCGCAACGGCCCGGTCACGAGCGAGTTGCTCGACTTGATCAATGCCGGTCGCCTCAGTGGAGAGACGGATCCCCGTTGGGAACAGGCCATCAGCGACCGGATCGACCACGAGGTGAAGCTTGAGATCAAACCCGTCCGCGAGCACGTCTCCGCGGCGGAGCTTGAATTGGTTGACGCGATATGGGGCGAGCACGGCCGACGGGATCAATGGCAATTGGTCGACTGGTGCCACGCACACTGCGGGGAGTGGACCCCGCTGGCCCGTGGTTGCGCGCCCATCGCCGTGGAGCGCATGGGTCAGGCTCTCGGGAAGCCCCCGGAAGCCGTGGCTCGCCTTGTCCGCGAGGCGGCTGAACTCAATCAACTTGACGAGATCTTCGCCACGGCGTGATCGGTTTAGGCACAGCCCTCAAGTCCACCGAGGAACCGTATCATCGGCTGGTGGTGCTCTCGGACCCACGCAACAATGGAGGACAGGTGGTCTTGGTGCGAGTGACGACGGATGACGGCAGTTGGCCGGACCGGGATTGCATTTTGGAGCCGGCCGACTGGATGGAACTTGAGCACCGCTCGACCGTGGCTTATTCCACCGCGAAATTCGGACCAGTACTCGAGAAGCTCGAACAGGCCGTTCAACGTCGTACGTTCCGGACGATCAGCTCTCCGCCGATCGATACCCTTCGGAAGATGATTGCGGCTGGACGTACCGCAAAGGGAATGCCGCCTGGTGCGGTTCGTTGGCTGGCCAATCTGCCAGACACAACACCGTTGGTATTGCCAGCATCCTCGATTCTTTCCCCATCCCGAAGCCCAAATGCAAAAAGGGAACCCGGTAAGTAGTTTGCGCCATCGCGGCGGTCACTCTGGCTAACGGACTTCAACCCTTCCCTCCCTTCGCTGCTTTGGCCTTTGCCCGGCGTTCGGCCATCTCCGCGAGTTGTTGCTGCGCCAGTAGCTCCTGCTCATCCCGCGTGATGGTCACCGCCATGGCCGGTGCCTTACCCCCAGCGTACGCGTCCTTAGATTTCTGCGCCGCCTGACCGATCTCCACCAGACGCGTCTGGAGTTGACGCACCGTCAGGAAATGAAAGTAGGCTTCCTGCCCCGGGATGAGCCGTGAGCGCAGCAATGCTTCGATCCTCTGCCGACGAACGGTGGCATCACAAACGCAGACGATCTCGGTGAACCCGGCACCGAAACAATTCAGTAGATGATTCACTTCCTGCTCCGCAGTGCTGGTGACGGAAATCTCGCACGCCAACCGGCGATTCCCCAGGGTCAGGACGATGTCAACACGACCCTTTTCGCCCAGAATTCGATGCTCAGTATCGTTGTCAAAACCCCAGCCACCGGCGGTTTGAATGAGCTCGTTCTTGATCGCCTCCGCCTTGCCAGACTTCAGCTCGATCGTTTCCTCCGATTCCAAGGTGTCGATCACCGGCGGCGCAGCGCGCTTTGCATCGGAAGGAGGCGTCGGTCGCGGCTTCAACTTGAGCGATCCCGAAGAATCGGCAGCCGCCTCACCGGGAACCGCCTTTGATGGAGCCGTTGCCGATGGCAAAAATGGCGGAGCTTCGGTTTCCGTTGGCTGCGTCGCGGTCTTCGCCTCGGGCTTCCCCGTTTCCGTTGGTTCCTGCCGCTCTTTCCGCTCCTTCTGCTGCTTACCGGTCAATTCGCTGAACGGATCCGCCACCTTTCGCTTCGGCAGAAACTCCCGCAACTCTTCCAAATCTTTGCGGATTTCCGCCTTGGCCGTTCCGTAGCGGCGACGCGTCCGTTCCCGGAGGTCGACGTACGCCTCTTCGGCCGGACGATCCGGCTCCGGAATGAAATGCGTCTCGAGGTTGAACGACGCGTCCCGGCGACCCACCCGCGCAATCGCATGGAGCTTGGGCAGGTTCATCAGGTCTGCCGCCACAAAACCGGCGAATTCGTCGGCCATCTTGCGGGCGTCGTCCCCACCCACCTGGAAACAGATCTTCGTCCCGCAACTGCCCGTAACGGCCCCGTACACTTCGTCATTGCCGCTCAACTGTCGGAGCGACTGGTGCGCGAGCGTCAGACCCAACCCGTACTTACGTCCGCCAACCAAAATCTCGCTGATCGTCGAGGTGAGCAACTCCCCCGCTTCGTCCATCAGCAGCATGTACGGCTTGCGGTTCTCGCGCTGACGCGATTGCCGGGCGATGGTTGTCTGGTAGAACTTGGAGACCAACAACCCGCCCAGCAGGTACGCATTGGCCTGCCCGACCAGCCCCTTCGACAGCCGAGCGAGAAAGATCTTGCCAGAATCCATGATGTCGCCGAAGTCGAGCTTGTTGGCCCGCTGCCCCAGGATGTGGAGCAACGACTCGGACCGCAGCAGTTCGTCCAACCGCACCAGGATCGATCCGATGGCGGACTTGTTCGCGAGCGGCGCCTCGTGTTCCCAGAAGTAGGCCACCTCGGGACTGCTCACCGTCTTGAGAACAAGGGTGCGGAACTCCGGGCTCACCAGGAATCGCCGCAGCTCCGGCAGCGTTCCCGTGCGCGAATTGTGCAGAAACGCGAGGACGGCGTTCCCAAGCAGTGACGACATTTGGTCGCCCCGACGGACCGTCATTAGGTCATCCGTTGGTCCCATGCCATTCACGGAGAGCGGATCCGGTAGAAACGAGTGGGATGATTCTTCCAATCGGGATCAGTAAACTGGGACGAGCCTCCGGTGAGGGTGTTGGTGCTGACAGGAGTCCAGACGGGAGTGGTCAGACCCGGGCTGGCTTCTACCACCACCGAAGCGTTGGTTGCCCAGGAGATCAGGAAGCCGAACCCATTGGCGGTCACTCGTATGGTCAAAAAACTCATGCGGCATCTCGGTAATAACATTTCAAGAGGCCGCCGAGGCGCTCGCGAGTCTGTATATCCCCTGACAATTCACCGATCCGATCCTCGGGCGCTGGAAACAGGATCACGTTGCCCTTGCCTTGGTGATTTCGCTCCGCGTGGAAGTGATTCACGTAATTCTCAAGGCAGTGGCGGAGAGAGCTTTCTCCGAAAAGGATTATTTTCGACAGGAGCTCGTCCTTTACGGATCGAATCCAGCGTTCGCAATGGGCGTTCAGATTTGGACTCCGCGGTGGCAATGTCACCGCTTTGATACCGACGGCCTGGAGGATCCCGTCGAACGCTGCGCAGAACTTTGTATCGCGATCGTGTAGCAGATACCGACAGCCACAAAGGAACCCTGTGTCGGCCAAGGTCATGTTCCGGGCCATTTGCTTCATCCATGCTTGGTCGGGAGCGGGAGTCATCGCGGCGATACGAACCTGACGAGACCCTACTC
>CAMAUY010000108.1 GCA_945861565.1 Akkermansia muciniphila | reverse complement strand
TGGCTTCAAGAAGCCATGCGCTTACTTTCAAGCGTGGCCATTGTGAAAAATCAGCCGAGTTCTCAATATCCCGCCTGCCTATTGTTCTTCCGCGGGTCCATCCTTCAACCAATCCGGCCAATCCACTTTTCTTGAAACTGCCCTGGGTTTACCAGTAGTGGTAATATTGGAGCGTGACAATCGTGTCCTTGGGTCCTTGCTGGGTTTCAGTCTTTTGTTCAACGTTCAGTTTGATCCAACGTAGAGTGGCGTTACCGAGGTCGTTGCGAAAGTACCAAGTGAGTTCACCGATGAGGGATGCGTCCGTTTTCCCAACCGTCCCTCCGTCCGTGCTCGTACGGCTCTCTGCCGTGCCGCTCTGGATGTTCTGATGGAAGCGGCGGTATTGCGCGTTGACCCCGAATTTTCGGTTCAAGGTCAAGTATTCAGCCTGATAGAGCTGGGTGAGGACATTGTCCTCTTCGTCGCGGCCCGCGCTCAGTTCTGTTGTCAGGATGACGGAGCCGGTGGGAATACGATGTCGCCAGCGCAGATCCCCGCCCCCACGCAGGGTGTCGATGATCCCGTCGGCACCGGAACTCATTGCGACCGAGGGGCTACGATCCAGCGCGTGCTCCGATAGCCGCTGGCCGCCGAGAAACGACAGACCGCTTTCGATGCCGTATTCATTTAGATACTTGTTGCCCAGGCTGATCCGGTTGCCGATCAAGCCCTGCTGTCCTTTGAAGGAGAGGTCGTAGCCGGAGCCGAGCAGGTAATAGCAGTCGTAGTTGAAATCCGAATTGATCGAGCCCCAGAAACCGGCATACCAGTCCCGTTCATAGCCGAAGTTCCGCTCGTTCGAGAGTTGCAACAGCGTGCCATGCGTGTCGGTCTGGAGGTTCAGTCCAAAGGGAAGATAGAAGCGTCCGGCGCGAAGGTTAAACGTCCCCGCGGTCCGGCCACGGGCCTCGTCATCGAGCATCGGATTGAACACGTTGTAGAAATCCCAGTAAAAATTGTGATACTCTAAGAACCATCCGTCACGATCCGCGCCTTCTGCATCATTGAGCACTTCATGGAAATTGTCCCGACGCACGAGCCGTATCTGCACGTCGAACGCTGCGACGGTCGCGGTGTCGGTGGAGAACTTTTTCAGAATCTCAAAGCCCAGCGAGTTCCGGGAATACAAACCCTCGGCCGTCGCCCCGGGCATGTCCGCCGCCGCCGAGCTTCGCGACAGTTCGAGCATGATTTCCTTCTTGAATGAAAAACCGTCGGCGAAGAAGCCGCCTAGAAGTGATTTCTCGGAACCCGGTTTCTCGATGCGCGCGGCGGATTCCGAGGATGAACTCGGTTCCGCGCCGCTGGCGGACGGAGGAATCGAAGGCTTGGTGGATGGGGCGGCATCCAGGTCGGCAAACGGGTCGCTCGCGGACGAAGGCGGCTGCTTCCCGGATGCCGCCGCATCCAGGTCTGCAAAGGGATCCGCCCCGGCCCCCCATAACGGAAATTCAGCCCAGACGAGAGTGAACACCAGAACGCGGAAGAAAGAACTTCCGACTGACCGGAGAGAATCCACCGAACTTAACAGTGCGCGCCGTGATGCCATGAAGAAGAGCACCCCCCTCACCCGGCCTGCGGCCACCCTCTCCCCCCGCTCGGAGCGGGGGGAGAGGGCAGAGTGAGGGGGGGGGTTCATGGGTAGGAATGTTTTCCAAAGAATGGACATGAATTGTGACCATGAACCGCGCTCCGTGCGTCCCGGCACATAGGTCGGTGTGCTGTTCGTCGCCATCGACGGACGACGGACGAAGGACGAGGACGAGGACGAGGGCGAAAGCGCCGCAATGGGGTCCTTCAAATCGTCCTCGTCCGTCGCGCTCGTTCTTCGTCCTCGAATTGGGAAATGGAGCCGGTTCATAGAGAGAGGCTTGCTTCGCGTCCTCAAGCAACGTGGAACATGCGATTGCGCACGGTTTCAATCCGCACGCTTTGCGAGTAGTGATGGACCTGGAGCGTGTCCGTGACCGGCGTGGGAACACACACCAGAAACTCTGCCCATTGGGGGCTATTGTGCGCGACATACGCCAGCCTGCAAGCCATGATCAGAGGAGTCCCGCGGCGCTCGATTTCCGCCAACCCGGGAAACAAGATCGGCCCCGTATCGACCTGATAATAACGCTCACGCTCGCTGTAATTGCTCGTTTTGATCGGATACTCAAGCGTGATCGCGTATCCAGCCACTGTGTATTCGGTGCGCCCAATGACAATGCCCCGGCCGGCCAGCGCGTCCATGATTGCGTCGGTGCCATTGAGTTCAACGGCGCGAACCGACACCACATCCACGGCATAATCTGCGAATGCCTCGCGCGGATCAATGATCTGCCGCTCGGGTTGTGCGCCCAATTTGGGTGGAAACAGTGTTGCCTCATGATTCACGCAAGCCCAGTGCTTTTCAATGAGGCAGTGCTGCTCGCCTGCAATCATGCACATGCTGGCATTCGGTTCGTGCCAAATGTCACGTTCCACCGAAACCTGCTCCGTGCGACACTCGGCCCCAAGTACATAGCGCACCCGTTCGCCGGTGACTGGGTCGGTCAGTGTGGCAATGGCTTCGATCGGCATGCGGACGCGGTTCAACGTCATCGGCAGCGGGCGCGATACCGTCTTGGGTGGCTTGATCAAGGTGTCCAACGTCCAGCGGATATAGGAATGACCAAAATCAGTGACCCGGCCATCGGAGTGGATCCGAGTGGAGGGGGATTGTTTGGTTTTCGGTCTGGATGGATTCATGGCGGCAATCCGTTTCGGTTACCTTGCCGGAGCTGACAATCAAAGTGGGCAATTGCTTTGGACACCCCGCGGTTGGTGAATTTCTCCCGAGCCTCGTCGCCGGTATGGTTCAGCGCACAAACCAACGGATGGCGTGGCGGCTCTCACTGCGAATAAATTTCAATGTGTAAGGATCGATCAGCCAGCGGGCGATGTGCCCGTCCGAGCGAGGCATCAGCCAGCCGAAGTCCCATTCCTTGCTCTTATAACGGAGCGGGATGGCGGGCTGCACCCGCACCACGGGCTGCGATGCGGCCATGAATTGCTTCCGCCCGGTGTAGTAGTAGCAGGAGCCACATTGAACAAATACTTCATGGGGCATGGCGTGCGCGGCATCCGCAGTCATGTCTGCGCACAGCCCGCCGATGCCCACCTTCACCTCGCGGCCCTGCGCGAACTCCTTCGCCAGCGTATCAATCGAACCGGTCAGCATCTTGCCCTCCGCATCGCACGCATAAACTTCCTGCCAATCGTCACAGACCATAAATTTGTAAATTTCGAAATCGTAGGCAAAGTTGCTGCTCGGCGCATTCGTGCCCGCATCCCAGGCATCGAATTGATGATACTTCGGCATGTCGCTGTGATCATCGAGCGGGGCCGGTCCGAGCGGCCCGGTGGCTGGTCCGCCATCCAGATAGGGACGTGCGATGGCTTGATCGGCATTCTGATTATAGAGAAAAAACGACATGGAAGGGCGCGGGCCAAAGCCATCCGGCAGCTCGATCGGTTGCCGCAGATTGATGATCCCGGCCACCCATCGATCCTCCAACAAGTACGTAATCCGAAAATCGGCGACTTCCTTGATAAGTTCCCGATTGTTGGACTTCGTGTCGATGTGCTCGTTGTGTCGGAACTCGGTGTAAATCCGGAGGTCCGCTCCACCGCGAACCGCCGCCGTGAGTGCTTCGGAGCTGCCGGAAATCACTTGCCGGTCGCGATCCAAGACCAACGCATTGCGCCAGTGGCTCGTCCGACTCTCGATCCTTGTCCCGCTCGCTGCGACCGAGGCCTGCCCCTCTTGGCCCACTGCGGCCAGTGACGGTTGTGAAGCCGGGGTCACTATGTCCGCTTCTTGAATACGGCGACTGGGTTCGGGGTTCATGCGGGCACCTCCAGTGACTGCCTCTCGGAGTTGGGATGAGGGGGGTGATTCTGATTCATGGGTAGCGAAGTTTTCCAAAGAATGGACATGAATTGGGACCATGAACCTGGGAGCGCCGGCATCCCTGCCGGCGGGTGTTGTCCTCTCTGCAGGCTCGCCGGCAGGATGCCAGCGCTCCCAGGAAGTCGGTTCATGGGAGAGCGGTAGGGATGTCTTAAAGCAATCGCCACTTTTTAATTATTTCCTTTCCGCCATCTTTCGAACGTTATGAGCTTGGCGTCAGCGCCGCCAGCTATATACCAACAACGTCACCCATGAGAAAATCCAAAATCCTCGCAAAGATTCGTGCCGGTAACGTCGCGCGTGTTTGTTCCGCCGGTTCGCCGATCGCCCTGTATCCGGCGCTCGCCGCTCACTTCCATTACGATGGCGTCTGGGTCGATGCCGAGCATCGTGTATGGGACCCGCGCGAAGCCGATGCCGCGCTCGCGCGGCATCATGCGGCGGACATCGACTGCCTCTGGCGTCCGCCGACGAAGGAGAAGAATGCGCTCTATCGCCTGCTCGAAGACGGCGCCACCGGCCTCATGATTCCGCACGTCGCCACCGCGGAGCAAGCACGGGTACTGGTTCAGGCGATGAAGTTTCCACCGCTCGGCGATCGCGGCCTTTGCGGGGGTGGACGCGATGCGAATTTCTGGGTCGGCGCTCCGAAGGACTACATCACGCTGGCGAATCGAGAGACCTTCCTCACGGTGCAAATCGAAACGAAGGAAGCCCTCGATAACGTCGACGCCATCGCAGCCGTCGAGGGCGTTGACGTGCTTTTTCTCGGCCCCGGCGACATGTCGTTGCGGCTTGGTTGCACCGCCGGCGTGTCGGACCCGATCCTGCTGGACGTGCAAAAGAAAATTGCGACGGCCTGTCGCAAACACGGCAAGGCCTGGGGTCGCCCTGTTGGTACCATTGACGACGCGCGGATCCTCATCGAACTCGGCGGGCAATTGGTTGCGTTCGGCAGTGAGTTTGGGGGATTGCACAAGCACCTCTCCGAGTGCTCAGCCCAATTTGATCTACTGCTCAACGAAGTCTCCGGCGCACCCGCGGCATCACCCGCCGCGGGCAAAACCTACTGACCGCGATGACCCGAGTCGATCACCCACTGCCCTACACCGATACCAAGCCCGTCGGAGCCGCGGACTTTTACTTCGCCACCAATGCGACGTTTCGTTTTATCTTGAAGCGCTTCGGCATGGAAGGCTTGCGCCGCTACTGGGCTGACATCGGCACGACCTATTATAGGCCTGTGACGGATCGCTGGCAGCGCGGTGGGATGACCGGCGTTGCGGACTACTGGCGCGCGTTTTTTGCAGCGGAGCCTGGGGCGGAAGTCGAGATTCGCGCGACGCCCGATGGCGTTACGCTTGACGTCAGGACGTGTCCGGCGATCAAACACCTGCGGGACAACCATCGCGAGATCGTCCCGTGCTTCTGCCAACACTGCTACTTCGTCAGTGAAGCCATCGCCGAGCCGGCGGGCCTGACGGTTCGCGTCCGCGGCGGCAATGGCGCTTGCGTGCAACGTTTCATCAAACGCGAGGCCGGTGAGGAGTCTCAGGACATCCGGCACATCCTGGAGGCAGCATGATTGGATGCTATGACTTCTGCGGCCACTACGAGTGGACCTTTGAATGGTTCCGCCAGCAGGGCGGTGAACGCTTGGTGCGTGAATATTGGGATGAGGCCATCAACCGGGATTCACAAATTCACGCGAGAGAGTTGATTGTGGGTGGTGGCATCGCCGGCATGAAAAAATACTGGGCGCACACGCTCGATCACGAAGCCGCCGGCTTCGCCATCACGCACACCGACGATGTGATCCGCATCGACATGCACGCGTGCCCTTCGAAGGGCTTCCTCATTCGCAACGGGCTCGCGCAATACCGTGACTACTGCGACCACTGCGTCGGCTGGATCGGCCCGGTGATGAAAGATGCAGGCTTTGTCATCGACCACGAGCACAACCACTGCGGCCAATGCTGGTGGGAGATGCGCAGCCGGGACAACCCCACGCTGCCGAGCGCCCCCGGTGGACTCAGCGGCAAGGAAGACGTACGATTGCGTGCCGATTGGGCGGCCACCGACGCGATGGATGTTTACCAACGTGCCACGGATCCGGATGACAAAACGACCCCAGTTCGCAAGTAGGTGATGCGAGACGGGATTGGAGAACTTGAACGGCTGGAGTTGCGATTATGAGTGAAATGACACGGACCGACTTGGATCGGCGAATTTGGAACGAGGAACTGTCTGACTTTGTTCCGGCGAGGGTGATCGACGCGCATTCCCACATCTACCGCTGGGCGTTTAATCTTGATCCACACAAGGAAAGCGGACCCTTCCACGATTCCATCGGTCGGCATTTTCCCGAAGTGACCTGGAAGGCAGCGGATGCGGTGGATGCGGTGCTCTTTCCCGGCCGCACCATCCAGCGGCTGTCATTTCCCTTCCCGTTTCCGCAGCCCTGCGACTTTGCCGCGTCCAATACGTATCTGGCGGGTGAAGTCGCGAACGACCCCGCTTCGGCGGGCCTTATGCTGGTTCATCCCGGAATGGGGGCGGCGGAGATCGAAGCAACTCTGGACCAGACGCGGCTGATCGGCCTGAAGCCTTATCTGTTTTATTCACAAACGGGCAAGCCGATGGACAGTTCAATTACGGACTTTCTGCCGGAACATCAGATCGCCGTGGCCGATCGGCGCGGGCTGGTAATCATGATGCACATTTCCAAGCGGGACGCCATCGCCGATGCGGACAACATTCGCGAGATGGTCCGCCTGAGCGAGAAGTATCCCAATGCCAAGTGGGTTCTCGCCCACTGTGCCCGCAGTTATTCCGCCTGGGCGATCGAGAAAGCGGCCGCCCAGTTGCGTGACCTGCCGAATGTTTGGTACGACACCTCGACCGTCTGCGAGTCGGATGCGCTGGACGCCCTCTATACGGGTGTCGGGCTGGATCGCATCATGTATGGCAGCGACGACATGATCGGCCCGATGCGGGGTAAGTACATTACGTTCGGTCGCGCCTGGGCCTACCTGTCTTCCGAGAATCATCATCTGGGGCTAGCGCATTGCGACGACCGAATGACGTTCATTCGCTATGAGCAATTGCGAGCCATGAAGCGCGGCGCGCGCCACCTTGGCCTGACAGCGGCCCAACGGCAGGCACTCTTTCATGACACCGCCCGGAATCTCATCGACTCGGTCCGCCGGTGCATTGCGGAGCAGCGAAAATCGTGAGGCATCGGGCGCTGGAGCACTGCCGAGCAGCCCAGCGACTGTCCAGCCTGCGAGTCTCACGATCCCCTATTTCCGAGGCACGGCGGCTTGAATCTCCGCCAAGGATACCCCTAGGACGGCCTGCGCCATGGCATTCAACGACTTTTCGGACCCGCTCCAGTGCGTCGTGCGATGCACGTGGGTCAGGCTTTGTCCGGGTCGAAGCGCCGCTGCCGGGGAGGAGGATTCCAATTCGTAGAAGGGCCCCAACGGTTTGGCCCCGGGCGAGGGCGGACCGTCGTTGTAGCTGTTCGCGGCGTCGCCGCCAAACGGATGGTCCTGGATCTTCCACAACGAATTCACGTAATCGGTTACTCCCTCCGGTTGGGTGAACTGGACAATCGTCAAAACCTTGTTCGCGGCGTCATAGCTCCCCAGCACGGCTTTGCTGCGATGCGGGTTGATGCCAATCTTGCTTCGATAATGGCCGTCGGCACTTAAGTATATTACGTTCTCTTTCACCACCAATCGATCCGCCGGGATGCTTCCGAAATAGTCGGACGTTACCTTCACACCCAATTTCGATTCCGATCCTGCCTTGATCGGAACCACAATCGTCGTGGCGGGGGAGGGATTGAACATCCCGAGTATCCAAACCGAAAGCAGGCCGGTCTTTTTCTCCCAGGGTTGTTTCCCCGCGTTGGTGATCTTGTTGATCGTTTCGTAGGCGACGACCTGGAGATCCTTCGCGGCCTTGACTCCCAATGTTGACGAAGCGCTCGTTGCCGTGAGTAATTTCACTTCGCGATTCACGCCCACGTCGAAACGCGTGCCCGAGTAATTCGTTACCGCAAATGCCGCACGAAAAGTCACGGAAGATGTTGACTGCTTGACCACATCGTACGGCATCGTGTCTATCGCTGCCGGCGTAAACCAGTCTTTGAGTTCGAACGGCGCACCCTTCGCAAAAAAGATGGAGAATTGCCCGCCTTCGGGTCCCAGCCAGAACCGATCCTCGCCGCCGAAGACGTTGATGTGCGGTTGGATTTGTCCCGATGCAATCAGTTCGCGATTGATCCAGCCAAAGCTCATGCCGTTGTCGCCCTGAGCGGTACTGGTCATGACGCGTCCCTGCCACGCGGGCGATACGGCCACCTTCGCGATGCCTGCACGATCGCTCAGCATTAGCAGCGGTGTATGCTTGCGGAGAAAGGCGACGTCCTCGCCAAAATTTGCAGCGTACACGGTGGGAGCGGAAGCGCTCGATGCAACCAGGGCCGAGGCCACCACGCCGGTGCGGAGGGAGTTCATAATTGTGTCGCTCGTTCTCATGCAATGTCGGTGGTTATGGTTAAATGAAATCTGAAAATGCCGGCGCCCGAGGAGCCGTCAGGAATCAGTCATCGATACGCCCCATCTTCATTCAGAGCAATGCGCAAACTGAGATCGAGCCGATTCTTGTTTTACACCCCTGGACAGCCCGGGCACATTTATCCCCTTGTCACGCGGTTCTATTCAAAGCGATCCTGAGGCACGATGATTCACCCACGGACTTTTTTGGCCCTCTGTCTGATCCTGGCATTTGCCCATCAAACTCGCGCCGCCCATCCCGTGCGCGTCGTCGTTTGGGACGAGCAGCAACCGCAGCAACGCATGGCGTACTCGAACTTTTTGGGCAATGAAATCGCCGCCTATCTCACCCGACAGCCGGGTTTGCAGGTGACTTCCAAACGGCTGAACGATCCGGGGCAGGGGTTGGGCGACGACATCCTCGATTCGTGTGATGTGCTCATCTGGTGGGGACACCAACGGCAGAAGGAAATCTCCTCGGCTACTGGGCAAGCCATCGTGCGACGGATCAAGTCGGGCAAGCTCTCCCTGATTGCCCTTCATTCGGCCCACTGGTCGACGCCGTTCGTTGAAGCCATGAAAGAGCGCGCGCGCGAGGATGCCTTGCGGCAACTCAGCCCGGAGGAACGGCTCCACGCGGTGCTGGTGGAAACAAACCGGTATGCTAATTTCTTCACCGCGCCAAAATACGACGATTTTGTGACTCCGTTCGCCTGGTACCGTAAGCAACCGGATGGGAGGGTCCACGTTACTTTGGCCACACCAAATTGCTGCTTCCCCGCGTACCGACCGGATGCCATGCCGAGCCACGTGCGCACGCTCCTCCCGAACCATCCGATCGCTCGTGGTATTCCGGGCGAGTTCACCATTCCGCAGACGGAAATGTATAATGAACCCTTTCACGTTCCGCCGCCGGACAGGGTGATCTTCGAGGAACGATGGCAGCCCGGTGAATGGTTTCGCAGTGGCAGTCTTTGGAAATTGGGTGACGGCAAGGTGTTTTACTTTCGGCCCGGGCACGAACTGTATCCGGTATTCAAGGAAAAGGTCTGCCTGCAGATTCTCGACAACGCCGTCCGCTGGCTCGCCGGGGGATCGACGCGTGATGAGTGAACGAGGAACCCCTGACATGACCGAGCCCAGGGATATCAAGGAACGAACCTTTAAGTTCGCGGTCCGGATCGTATCGCTTTGTCGAGACTTGGAAGAGTCGCCCGGTGTGTCGAGTTCGCTCGCCAATCAGCTCCTGCGGTCCGGAACGGCCATTGGGGCGACGGTGGACGAGGCGCACGGTAGCTACCATAAGCCGGATTTCATTGCCCGGATGTCCGTCGCCAGCAAGGAAGCGCGGGAAACGAATTATTGGCTGCGGCTTCTGGCTGCGGCCGAAGTGGTCGCACCATCAGGGTTGGCTGAACTCACGGATGAATCGAGTCAGCTGATCGCGATCCTGACCACCATTGTGAAACGGTCCCGGGAAAACCAGGGATGATTTCCCGTTTCACCCGCCACTTCAGGCGTGCACTGGAATCCGCGAGACGCTATGCCACCAGCATGTTCACCCCATCATGGCACGGTGCGATCAGCAGTCTAGCGATGGTGGCCACCGCCTGGATATGCGGCAGCAATGTTTCAGGTGCGGAGACGCCGGCACCGGTGGAAGCGATTGATCACGCGATTATTCTGCGGTCCTGGAATACCGAGACCTATGCGCGCGGGGAGAAACTCTACAACGGCATCTGCATCACCTGCCATGGGAATCTCACCCAGCCGGGCTCGCTACCGACGTCGCGTCCGTTCTGGAAGGAGCCGTTTAAAAATGGCAGCGACCCCTTCAGCATTTACAAAACGCTCACCCTGGGCCTCGGTCAGATGCCCGCCTGGACGTTTCTCACGCCGGAGCAGCGTTACGATGCCATTCATTACATTCGCGAGACGTTTGTAAAGCCGCACAACCCCACCGCGTACTTCAACGTGACGGCGGAATACCTCGACGCTCTGCCCAAAGGCACCGGCCGCGGTGTGAAGACTGCCGCGATGATTGAGTTCGAGAAAGGCCCGAAGTATCTCCACATGGATTTCGGTCCGGCGCTCTTCTGGACCCTGCAGGTCGAGACAAATAACATCGCCTACAAAGGCATCGCTGTTCGACTTGACGATGGCCCCGGCGGTGTCTCGAAAGGGCGTGCCTGGATGCTCTACGATCACGACACCCTCCGCGTGGCGGCAGCCTGGTCCGGTGACCAGTTTGTCGATTGGCGAGGCATCGCCTTCGATGGATCGCACGGGACGACGACCGGTATCGTGGGACAGAAGGCGTTTGTGAATCCGGTTGGCCCCGGTTGGGCGCATCCGCAGACGACCAGTTTTGTCGACCCGCGCTTTCACGGACGCGACGACAAACCCTACGGTCCGCTGCCGCGTGAGTGGACCCATTTCCAAGGCACCTATTATCACAGCAACAAAGTCGTCATCGCCTACACGGTTGGCGACGCGCGCGTGCTCGAACTGCCCGGGTACGAGCGCAGCGGTGAAGCCATCGCATTCTCGCGCACACTTAATATCGGCAAGTCCTCGCGCGATCTGTTGATGCGGGTCGCCCCGGAGGCCATTCCCGTCGCGCTCGTCGGACCGAGTGCGGCAGAACTCATCGGCACGAATGGCTTCCAGGTTCTCCGCATTCCAGCCCTGGCGACTCCCTTGAAGGTCAAGGTGCTCATTGCCAATCCGGGGCCGGGCGTGGACGCCGGCACGTTGTTCGCGTTTGCACTGGTATCGGCGCCGGCGGCGGACCTGACGCCCTTCACTCATGGCGGGCCGCCACGCTGGAACCCCCCGCTGGCCACGCGCGGCCAACGGGGTTCTGAAGAAGGTCCATTTGCCGTCGATCAACTCACGTCGCCGCCGGATTCCATGAATCCGTGGCACACCTGGATGCGCTTCGGGGGATTCGATTTTTTCAAGGACGGTCAGCGCGCCGCGATTTGCACTTGGAACGGGGACGTGTGGATTGTCAGTGGTGTGGATGGCGATCTGGCGCAATTGACCTGGAAGCGAATCGCCTCGGGCCTCTTTCAACCCCTCGGCTTGAAGATCGTGGAGGAGACCCTCTACGTGACTTGCCGCGACCAGATTGCGCGACTGCTCGACTTGGACGGTGACGGTGAAATTGACTTCATCGAAAACTTCAATAACGACCATCAGGTCACGGAGCATTTTCATGAATTCGCGATGGGCCTGCAGACCGATCGCGAGGGTAATTTCTATTACGCCAAGTCGGCCCGTCATGCATTGCCCGCGCTGGTGCCGCATCATGGCACACTGCTCAAGGTCAGCAAAGATGGCGCGCGAACGGAGATTCTTGCGAACGGTTTTCGTGCCGCCAACGGCGTTTGTGTGAACGACGACGGCACCTTCTTTGTGACCGACCAGGAAGGGCATTGGACACCCAAGAACCGGATCAACTGGATTCACCCCGGCGGCTTTTACGGAAACATGTTTGGTTACCACGACCGAACCAGCAGTGCGGACCGTGATATGGAACAGCCGGTGGTCTGGATTACCAACGATATGGATCGTTCTCCGGGTGAATTGCTCTGGGTGACCAGTGATCATTGGGGACCGTTGAAAGGTTCACTGCTCAGTCTCTCCTACGGCACCGGCCGTATCTTCGTCGTGCCGCACGAAAATATCGGCGGCCAGCTCCAGGGGGGAGTGGTGCAATTGCCGATTCCCGATTTTCCGACGGGCACGATGCGTGGGCGGTTCCATCCCCGCAATGGTCATCTCTATACGTGCGGACTGTATGCGTGGGCCGGAAACCGCCAGGGAGACGGCGGATTCTTTCGCGTGCGCGCCACCGGGCATCCGTCCTACCTGCCCGTTGGTCTGCAGGCTCGCACGCACGGGATGGAGGTGCGATTTAGCGATGCCCTGGATCCGGTCTCGGCGGCGGTTCCAAAAAATTATGCGGTCAAAGCGTGGTCGCTGAACCGGAGCGCGAATTATGGTTCAAAGCACATCGGCGAACACAGCCTGCCGGTCCTCAAAGCGACGCTCGCTGCGGACAAGAAATCTGTTTTTCTAACGATTCCGGGATTGCAGCCGACGTGGTCCATGGAGATCCAATGCAACGTGCGCGGAGCAGATGGCGCTCCGATCAAGCGGGTCGTACATAATACGATTCACAAGCTTGGTTCGTCGGCATTCGATCCGTGAACACTCCCCCTCCGTGAAAGAGATACCCTCGATGAACTATCGACCCTTTATTTCCTCGGCCGCAGGGATACTGGTGCTGCTCTTCGGAGCCACGGTCCGGGCTGATTTGTTCGTCTCACTGGCGGGATCCGACGGCAACCCTGGATCCGAAGCGATGCCTTTTGCCACGCTGGAACGCGCCCGCGACGCCATCCGCGAGTTGAGACGCACGAGCAGGATTCCTGCCGGGGGAATGACGGTCTGGCTGCGCGGCGGCGATTTTGCCCGCACGAATACTCTCGAATTGTCCGCCCCCGACTCGGGCACGCCCAACGGCCCCATCGTCTGGCGTGGGTTCGGGAATGAGTCGGTCCGATTGCTCGGCGGCCGCAAGCTTACTGGGTTCAGGCCGGTGACGGATGCGGCGGTCCTGGGTCGGTTCGACGAAGCCGCCCGGGCTCAGATATTGCAACTTGACCTCCGCGCTCAGGGGATCGCCCCTTTCGGGGAGATGCGCTCGCGGGGATTTGGTCGGCCGACGACTCCGGCGCATGGGGAGCTCTTTTTTAACGGCCGGCCCATGACCCTCGCCCGTTGGCCGAATGAAGGGGCCACGGAAAAGCTGGCGGGCTTTCCCAAAGGCAGCGGTAAAAATGACGATCATGGCGGCAACATTGGGGAGCTGCCCGGCGGGTTTCTCTACTCCGGTGAACGTCCCCGCCGTTGGCAGAATGTGAGTGACCTCTGGGTCCACGGCTATTGGGCGTGGGATTGGGCCAACTCCTATGAGCGCGTCACCCGACTTGATCTCGATTCGCACCGGATCATGACCGCGCCGCCCCACGGCCTCTACGGATTCCGTGCCGGCCAGCGGTTCCACTTTCTGAACCTGCTGGAGGAACTCGACCAGGCGGGAGAATGGTTCCTCGATCGACAGAGCAGCCTGCTCTACTTCTGGCCGCCCAGTCCGATTGCGTCGGGTGAAACGGTCCTTTCTTTGCTCGACCAACCGTTGATCAAACTCGCCGACGTCCAATATGTCACCGTGCGCGGGCTCGTGCTGGAAGCCGCCCGCGGCAGCGGTGTCGAAATCCGCGGCGGCGCAGGAAATCGCATCCAGGGATGCCTTCTGCGCAACCTGGGTAACCTGGGCGTTACCGTCACCGGCGGCACGAACCACGGTGTCGTCAGCTGCGATATATTCGACACCGGCGATGGCGGTGTAGCGCTGAGCGGCGGCGACCGGCAGACGCTCACACCCGGCGGCCACTTCGTGGAGAATTGTCACTTCCAACGTCAAGCTCGCTGGTCGAAGTGCTATGCGCCCGCGGTTGCGTTAAGCGGCGTCGGTCACCGCGTCTCGCACAACCGGATGCACGATCATCCGCACTGCGCGGTTCTGTACATCGGCAACGACCATTTGATCGAATTCAACGACATCCACCACATCGCGCTCGAAACGGGCGATGTGGGTGCCCTCTACACCGGGCGTGACTACTCGTTCCGTGGAAATCGAATTCGCCATAACTACATTCACGAAACGGGCGGCGTTGGGATGGGTTCGATGGGTGTTTACATGGACGACTGCGTGAGCGGCGCCGAAGTGTTTGGAAACGTGTTCTATAAAGTGCACTGGGCGATGTTCATCGGCGGCGGCCGCGATCATCGCGTGGAGAACAACCTTTTCGTGGAGTGTGACCCCGCGGTGCGCGCGGATGGTCGCGGGCTCGATCCATCACCGGTTTGGCACGAGATGGTGAACACCTACATGCGCCAGCAGCTGAGTGCGGTTCCCGCGGCGCTCTACCGGGACCATTATCCCGCGATGAAATCGCTCGACGCCCTCTACGGCCCGCCCGGAGGTCCGGCGATTGTCGGGGCGGATTTCAAGGGAGTGCCTCCGGAAGGCAACGTCCTGGCGCGGAACGTCTGCGTTGGCAAATGGTTCGACGCCGGATGGCACTCCAAGCCGGAGATGTTTGACGTGCGCGACAACTTCGTAACGATGGATACCGCGCAGGTCGGACCCGAGGAGACCGGTTTCCGGCTACCGAAGGATTCGCCTGCGTGGGCACTTGGGTTCAAGCCCATCCCGTTCGATCAGATCGGACCGCGTCCCGACTCGGACCGCAGGCGCGTCGAACAGTTTCGGTGAAGACCTTGAGTCCGCGTCGGGGAAGACTTGAGTTTGGCTGCTTCCATTCTTTTATGCATTGGATGTTTTGGAGAAATTCAACATCATCGTCGCCATGAACTCCCTCCGATCTCGCCGCTCGTTCCTTCTCTCGGCCGGGACGACCGCCGCCCTGGCTTGGGTCCCGGTGCATGCGGTTGAGCGCCGTCGTAAACGAATCGCGCTCCTGGGCACGGAAGTGCGAATCCATTCGCATGCGCAGCATTTCATCGACCGGTTTCTGCTGGGCTACTCCTGGGCGGGTGGTTGGCGGCGGCCCGACGTGGATTTGGTCTCCCTCTACATCGATCAATTTCCGGAGGGCGATCTGGCCCGCGGCACCGCCAAGCGTCACGGGGTGCCGATTTACCCGACGATCGCTGAAGCCCTCACCCTCGGCACCTCGAAGTTGGCGGTGGACGGCGTGGTCATCATCGGCGAGCACGGCACGTATCCGCGCAATGAAAAGGGACAGACACTTTACCCGCGCTACAAGTTCTTTAAGGAGGTGGTGAAAGTTTTCGAATCGAGCGGCCGGAGTGTGCCGGTTTTCAACGACAAGCATCTCTCCACCGACTGGCGTGAATGCGTCGAGATGGTTGCGGATTCCAAGCGGCTTCATTTCCCGTTCCTGGCGGGTTCCTCGCTACCCGTGACATGCCGGCTCCCTTCCATCGACATGCCCTATGGAACGCGACTGTCTGAAAGCGTCTGCGCGGGCTATGGCGGCATGGATAGCTACGATATTCACGGTATCGAAACTGCTCAGTGCATGTCCGAGCGACGAAAGGGCGGTGAAGTGGGCATCCGGCGCGTGCTGGCGTTGCGCGGAGCGAAGATGTGGGAACACGCCGCCGAGCGTGAGAGTACCCGTAGGCTCCTCGTCGCCGCGTTGTCGCGCAGCCACAATCTGCCGGTCAAGGACGGTTTTCCGACCGACGCCGTGACGTTTGATTGGGCGCGACGCAGCTTCCCGGAAGGCTGGGCTTACTTTATCGATCATCGGGATGGCTTTCGCACCACGCTTTTTATGCTCGGGATCCGCGATTTTAATTACGCCGGTCTGAACAGCCGGACGGGCGAGATAATTTCCTGCCAGATGTATTTACCCATGCCGACCCATGGCTCGACCACGGCGGACTTTTTCAATCCACAGATTCATCATATCGAACGGATGATCATCGAGAATCGAGCGCCCTATCCGGTTGAGCGCACGCTGCTCACGTCCGGAATGACCCTGGCGGGGGTGGAATCGTTCCATCGCGGGCAACCGGTGGAAACGCCGGAGATGGCCGTCCGCTACACACCGCCGAGGGAATCCCTCTTCTGGCGCGATTAGGGGCGGGAAGATTCGATGAGTCAACGATTCACCGGCAGTCTCAGTAAACGAGTCCATACAACTCCTCCATGAAGATCCCAATGCAACCGTTCCAAATCATCCTGGCACTGGCCGTCATCGTTCTGACTGCGCCTCCTCTTGCCGCCGCAGAAAAGTTGTTTGTGGCCACCCCCCTCACTCAGGGTGAGTTCACCGACGGTATTGAGGGTCCAGCGTGCGACCGCGACGGAAACATCTACTGTGTAAGTTATCGCCATGCGCGCAACATCGCGCGGGTCACGCCCGATGGGCGGGCGGAGTTGTTTGTGGCACTGCCCGAGAAAAGTGCGGGCAACGGCATTCGCTTTGATCGCGCCGGCACCATGTTCATCGCCGACTATACGGGACACAACGTCCTGCGTGTGGACATGACCACCCGGGTCGTCACGGTCCTCGCTCATAACGATACCATGAACCAGCCGAACGATCTCGCGATCGCGTCCGATGGCACGCTCTATGCCAGTGATCCAAACTGGAAAAACGGCACCGGTCAGCTTTGGCGCGTCACGCGTGACGGAAAGACCCATCGCGAGGCGTCGGACATGGGCACGTCCAATGGGGTTGAGGTCAGTCCGGACGGCCGAACGCTTTACGTGAACGAGAGTTTGCAGCGGAACGTGTGGACATTTGAAATTTCTGCGGATGGTTCGCTGAAAAACAAGCGGTTGCTGAAAAAGTTCGACGATTTTGGTTTCGACGGGATGCGCTGTGACGTGGATGGAAATCTTTACATTTCCCGGCACGGCAAGGGCACCGTCGTGAAACTTTCGCCGCAGGGAGACATCCTGCAGGAAATCGACGTGTTGGGCCCGAACCCGACCAACATCTGCTTTGGTGGAAAGGATGGCCGGACGGCCTACGTAACCGAAGCCAAGGAGAAGCGACTGGTCCAGTTTCGCGTGGATCGCCCGGGGTTGGAATGGAAACAACTCAACCCATAAGTTCCGTCTGAGATTGAATGAACGATAGTGTGCCGGATCGACAACTTTTCTAAACTGCTGCAATTCATGAAAGACTGGCTCACCTTCATTTTCGCCGCGTACTGTGTGACGCCGCTCCTCGCTCAGACTCCCGAGTGGATTTGGTTCCGCAAGACGGACAGTTCGGAAACGCGGCACTTCCGCAAGTCGTTCACACTGGAGGGGCCCGCAACAAGCGCGGAATTGGTCGCCACGGCGGACGACGGGCTGGAGGTTTTTGTCAATGGTGCACCCGTGTTGTCCGCCAACGAGTGGGGTCGGGGACATCGTGCCGACGTAAAGTCGAAGCTAAAGATTGGCCGAAATACCGTCGCGATTCGTGCGATCAATGGCGATGCCAGTGCCGCCGGTGTTTTGGCCCGACTCAGCCTGATTACGGCGGCGGGCAAGCAAACGATCGTGACCGACGCAACCTGGAAAGCCGAAGACCGCACCGTGCCGGGTTGGAATCAGGTGGCGTATGACGACGCTGGATGGGCCGCGGCGAAGTCGCTTGGCAAATTGGGCATCGAGCCGTGGGGGGATGTTTTGGCGAATGCCGCCGCCGCTCCGCCAGCGGTCCAAGTTCGCCGGCAAGCCACGCCGCCGGACGCGCTTTATACCCTCAAGGATTTCAAGGTCGAACTGCTGCGCAGTGCCGAGTTCGAGGAAGGCTCATGGGTGAACCTGTGCAAGGACAACCGGGGCCGGCTCATCATCAGTCCGCAGTATCTCGGTCTCAATCTCGAGGGCGGCCTCATTCGCGTAACGCTCAACGCGGAGGGCCAGGTTGCCAAGCACGAGTTTATTGCGCTTCGCTAGCAGAATCTGTGGGTAGGAGTTGGCTCGGGTAGTTTCCCGAGTGAATGATAGAGAGCCACTTCCAGAGCGCGAAAGGTTCGAAAACCATAGGCCCGTCTGGTAGTCACTCGAATCTTATTGTTGAGACCTTCGACC
>CAMAUY010000107.1 GCA_945861565.1 Akkermansia muciniphila | reverse complement strand
GAAAATCCGATGTAAGTCCCGCAAAATCGCTCCACCGACCTCTGATTACCTCGCTAACCTAAGCCCAAATCTGAGTGGCATTGGGCAGGATGCCAGCGCTCCCAGCCGCAGCTCAGTGGCCTCCAATTCATGAGCTTGATGCAGCCCTGCCAAACGCGGCTTAATGGCTGGATGGAATTGACACATTGACGGGGCCTCGTCATTCTGATCGCGCAGCGCCAATGAATCCGATTCGTGCCGCCAACGATCTGCCGAGTCCTCCCGACGACATTGAAAAATATCTGTATTTAAATTCCAACAAGGTATTTCTCTATACGTTTAGCATAACATCCTTCGCGCTTTTGATTGCCGGAATGTGGCTGTTCGCATTGGCGCATCCAACATTCTATGTTTATGTGGCGTTTACAATTTTGATCAGTGGCTATCTGACCGTATCGTATATTGTCGGGGTGTTTAGCAAGTCTTTTAACTTTGATCGTCATTTAGCTGTAGTCTCCGCTCTAAAAACCACTCCGCTGATTGACATTTACCTGCCCTGCTGTGGTGAGGATATCGCGATCATTCGGAATACGTATGAATGGGTTTCCAAACTAAAGTATTCCAATCTTAAAGTATATGTGTTGGATGACGGTGGATCCAGTGAAGTCAGGGCAGCCGCTGCAGGTTACCAGTTTGCCTACATTTGCCGGCCCAATCGGGGTGAACTGAAAAAGGCCGGCAACCTGCGCCACGCCTTCGCCATCACGCGGGGTGAATTTATAGTCATATTCGACGCTGATTTTTGCCCGCGAGCCGACTTTATCCAGGAAACGTTGCCGTATTTTTATCATGACCCCAACATAGCAATCGTACAGACGCCACAATATTTTCAGATACGGAAGGGACAGACGTGGGTTCGCAAAGGGGCCGCCTATATTCAGGAATTATTTTACCGGTTGATTCAAGTGAATCGGGACTATTTTGACGGCAGTATTTGTGTGGGCAGTAATGCCATGTACCGACGGAAGGCGTTGGAGCCATTCGGGGGTACGGCGGCGATTGACTACAGTGAGGATGTGCACACGGGATTCAACGTTACGAAGAATGGTCAGAAGGTACGGTATCTTCCGATTGTTCTGGCCAAGGGGCTTTGTCCGGATTTGCTGCCCGGTTTTTTCATTCAACAGTATCGTTGGGCGATGGGCTCGATATCATTCTTTTCTTCGCTTCTTTTAATTACATCATATCGATGAGTGTGCTCAAGGATCAGATTGAATAATGGGTGACGTCCCTGCCAGGATGCCCGGCTTTGATGAGTGACTTTGAATTGAGCGATTCGCTGCTGGCCAAGGCGGCTGGTTGGGAAGTGATGAAGCATGCCCGCGCCCTTTTGGCCGACGGGCGGGTTTTGTCTTCCGCCTGGAAACCTCCCCTGCTGCAGGGTGTTATTCGCTCCGACGAAAGCAGCATGCGGAGCGGATTGATTATTCGAAATGCGATTGACATTGAAAATCTGTGCCCGTGCCGGCAGAGCCGTGAAGCGGGTGTGATCTGTGCGCATGCGGTTGCGGTTGCGCTGCATGCATTGAAGCCCGCGGCCGACGCGGCACCGTCAACCCGCGCCGAGTCTGTTAGTCCGGGGCCGCGGGTTGTGACGCGAGATCCGGCGCTCTTGCGGCGGGCGCCCGAGGGTGAGGGCCTTCTCGTGCACGTTCTGTTGCCGCCAAATCTTCCGGAGGGATTTGCGAGGGGACGCGTGATGTTGGTGTTCGAGGGAGAGACCTCGCGGGGCCGCGCTCCATTGAACAGTTTTGTGAACCGAGGAGCCTTCCGTATCTGCGATGAGGATGAGCGGCTGCTGGATGCGGTGGAGCGGTTGGCCGGCGGTGACACTCCTGGAATGATCCAACTTGCCGGCGACGATTTCCTGGAAATTCTCCCGCTGTTGGCGGGACACCCGGGGATTTCCATCGGACGCAAAACAGCGGTGCAGGTTCGATCGACCCCCTGGGTTCCGCCGATGCGGGCGACGCTGGCGCCGGACGGCACCATCGAATTGTGTGCCCAGGCGGGCATTTCATTGCCGCCTATTCTAGCGGGTCGTTCCGCAGTGTGGGTATGGCGGAACAACGAGCTTCTCCCGCTGGCGGGAGGGGCGTGGATGCAGGAGGCGGTGATCAAACCTCGGCGAGTTTTGCGCCACGAGGTTCCGGTTTTTCTCAGCCGCGACTGGCCACGACTTCTCGAAGCACTGCCGTCAGTGGCGGAACCAGGATCCAAGTCCGCTGCCTTCGACTGCAACTTCCGCTTGGAGGATTTCGAATTGAACCCGGAGCCGCCGCGGTTTGTCCTGAACTTGGCGGGGGGCCTGGCTCAATTGTCGGCGACGCTGCAGTGCCGTTACGGCAGCCGCGTCATGACTCTCGGTGTCACATCGAGCGACGAGGCAGTCTGGCTGCCGGATCCCACCAATCCTCGGCGCTATTCAACCCGGGACCGGGCGGCGGAGCAGGGGGCGGTTCAGCGCTTAAGACGGAATGGATTCGGCGGACCCGATTCCCAGGGGCGCTGGCAACTGGCAGGACAGGATCGGGTGATTGCATTTTTTGCCCGTGAGCATCCCCGTTTAGAGCGCGAGTGGGAGGTGACTCTCGAGGAGAGGCTGGATCGCAGCGCGCGAAATACGTTCGAACGAGTGACACCTCAGCTTCGCGTGACATCCAGTGGCGAGCAGTGGTTTGATCTCGAGGTTCGCTATACCGGGACGGGCGGCGAGCAGTTTTCTGCGGCCGACATCCAGCGCCTGGTCTTGGGAAGCGGCTCCGCTCGGTTGAAGAACGGCAAGATTGCGTTGATTGATGGCGGGGCCGTCGAGGAATTGCAGGAAGTGCTGCTGGATTGCGCTCCGCAGCAGCAGGTATCCACCGAAGGAACTCGCTATCGCATGGGTCCGGAGCAGGCGGGTTTTTTGGAGGCAAGCCTCGGGGCGCAAGGTTTGAAGTTGGCTGCCCCGCCAGCGTGGCGGGAAAAGGCGGCCCGTCAGACCGGAGCGGCAACGTTGACATGCCCGCCTCTGGGACCTCTCGAGGACGTATTACGGCCCTATCAAAAGCATGGCGTCGCCTGGTTGCGGTTTTTGCGGGAATCCGGTTTTTGTGGCGTGCTCGCAGACGAGATGGGTCTGGGAAAAACGCTGCAAGTGCTGGCGCACCTTGCGGTCCTTCGGCGGGAGTCCGGCGCAACCGGCCGGAAGCCGCAGCTCGTTGTGTGCCCCACGACCTTGGTCTTCAACTGGGTTGCAGAGGCGACTCGATTTGTGCCGGACCTAAACGTGTTGGTTCTCGGAGGTGCGGGTCGGGAGAGTCGATTTGACGGGATCGCCACGGCCGATCTCGTGGTGACCAGTTACGCGCTGTTGCGACGTGACATTGGAAAATACGGGAATGTTGAATTTGACACCGTGATTCTGGACGAAGCGCAGCACATCAAGAATCGTCAGACCCAGAATGCCCGCGCGGTGAAGGCGATTCGGTCCGAGCATCGGCTGGTGGTTACGGGAACCCCCTTGGAGAATTCCGTCCTCGATCTGTGGAGTCTCTATGATTTTCTCATGCCCGGTTACCTGGGGACGGCGGATGATTTCCGGGATCGATATGAAATCCCGATCACGCGTGAGAAGGACACGGGTACACTCCAGCGATTGGTCCGACGGGTTCGGCCATTTCTCCTGCGCCGCAGGAAGTCAGAAGTTGCCCCTGAACTTCCGCCCCGGCTGCGGCAGGTAGCCTGGTGTGAGCTCACGTCGGAACAGTCCGTTGTCTACCAACAGGTACTCGCCGCAACGCGCAAGGAGGTAACGGATTCGGTCGGGGAACAAGGATTCGCACGAAGCCGGATGGTGATCCTCACCGCCCTTCTCCGGTTGCGGCAGATATGTTGTGACTTACGTCTCTTGGACACGAAGATGCCGGCGGCCGATTCACCCCTTTCGCCTGGGGGCAAGGTTCAATTATTCGCGGAATTGTTGGACGAAGTGCTCGATGGTGGCCATCGAGTGCTCGTGTTCAGCCAATTCACAACGATGCTCGGGCTTCTGCGCGATCAACTGAAAGAGGAAGGCGTCCCCTTCTGCTATTTGGATGGATCCACGCGCGACCGGGCAACGGTGGTACAGCAATTCCAGCGGGACGCGGGAATTCCTGTCTTTCTGATTTCCCTCAAAGCGGGAGGGACCGGATTGAATCTCACGGGCGCTGACACCGTGATCCATTTCGATCCGTGGTGGAATCCGGCGGTCGAGGACCAGGCGACTGATCGCGCGCATCGGATTGGGCAGACGCGCGTGGTCACGAGTTACAAACTAATCACCCGAGGCACGGTCGAGGAAAAGATCCTCAATCTGCAAAATCGCAAGCGAGACTTGCTCGAAGCCACGCTGACCGGAGAAGAGGAGTTTGCCGGCAAGCTGAATTGGGAGGAGATTCAGGAGCTATTATCGTAACGAGGGCCGGCCCCTCAGGCGGTTACTCACGCAAGAATACCGTGAATGACCGAGCCGTGATCCTGTTCCAAACGCTTGCGTCCGGGGATCTCGAGCCGGCGGGAATCCAGGCCCAGTTGATGGAGCACCGTCGCGTGAATGTCGGTTACGTAATGCCGGTTCTCGACGGCATGAAACCCGAGCTCGTCCGTCGCCCCATGCTGCACGCCACCCCGGATACCCCCGCCGGCCAGCCATGCGCTGAAGCCCTGCGGGTGATGATCGCGTCCGGAGCCTTCCGCACCCGGGGAACGCCCGAACTCTGTCCCAAAGACGACCAGGGTGTTGTCTAACAGGCCGCGTTGTTTCAGATCCTTGAGCAGTGCCGCAACCGGGACGTCCACCTGGTCTGAAAGGGAGGTATGGTTCTTCTTGATGTCGCTGTGGGCGTCCCAGGCACCACCACCGCCGCCGCCATGGAATATCTGCACAAAACGCACTCCACGTTCAACGAGGCGGCGCGCCACCAAACATTGCTCGCCAAAGGATTTTGTCCCCGCTTGATCGAGTCCGTATAGACGTCGGATATGTTCCGGTTCCCGGTCCAGTTCGAGCGTTTCCGGGATGCTCGTCTGCATCTGAAAGGCAAGTTCATACGAGCGGATGCGGGCCCGTAGCTGCAGGTCGTCCGGATAGTCAATGCCGGCCATCCGATTCAGCCGGCCGAGCAATCCTAAGTTGGCGGTCTGCTCTTCGGTGGTGATGGAATTGGCCGGTGGGCGGATGAAGGGCAGGGGATTCTTTGGATCGGTGTTCAGTCGAACGCCGCCGTGTTCCGGGCCTAGATAGGAAGCACCGTAGGTAAATGTCCCGCCGCAGCAATCCCCGGTCGGCGCTCCCAGCACCACATATTCCGGGAGATTTTCGTTCATCGAACCCAACCCGTAGCAAGCCCAGCCCCCGAGCGTTGGATGTTCCAGCTCCCGGGGGTGCCGACCTGTCTGCCAGGTGAGTTGCGCCCCGTGGTCATTGTGAATTGTCCAAAGCGATCGCACCACGGCGAGGTCATCCGCACATTCACCGATGTTGCGGAACCAGTCCCCAACGATCAATCCAGACTCACCATAGCGGCGGAATCCGGTTTGCAACGGCATCAATGTCTTGCGATTCCCGTGCCCGGGGTTTCCACCCAGGACGTTTTTGTGCTCGGTGTTCAGCACGCTTGCGAAGGGAGTTTCTGCGATCGATTTGCCGGCGTATTGGTTTAGCGCCGGTTTGATATCAAAGCTTTCCAGATGGCTGACGCCGCCGCACAGAAAGATCCAGATCACGGCGCGCGCGCGCGGTGTCGTCTGCGGAAGGCCGGTCGGAGGAGTCCATTTTTGATCTTCAGACTCGGGTAAGGCATCGGCCTGAAGTTGTCCGTCGCGGTAGAGCAATGCCCCCAGCGCTAGACCGGTAAATCCCATGCCGGTGTCGGCGAGAAAACTGCGCCGAGTGATGCCTGGACAGGAATTCCGTGGATTCATGGGATGCGTGAAATATTCAACGAACGGTGACGAAATCGCTATGGTTGAGCAGGACTAGGGCCAGGTTTTCCAGCGCACGGTTCGGGCTCCCCGTTTCCCGAGCCACGGGTTGGAACTGGGCTTCGAGGAAGGAGTGGCACTCCCGGAGTTCGCCAGCGGTTGGTCGACGTGCGAGCACCGAGCGGAACGCTTCGGTAATTGCCCGAGCGGGATCCTCTTCAAAACTGGCCTGCAACCGGCGAGCCAGGAGTCGAGCCTGACGCAGTGCAAGCTCGCTGTTGGCCAAAGCGAGTGCCTGCTGAGGCATGACACTGGGATGACGCTCGTAGCACTCTGTTACGCTCGGGCCGTCAAAGATCTGCAGAAATTCCGCCTGTTTCTCCGCTGCGTGGCGGAGATAGAGGGATCGGCGCGTGGAGGTCAGCGCAAGCTGATGATCAATTTCGGGTCCCCCCCGGGTCGAATCCAGATTGCCGGCGACCTTGAGGAGATTATCGCGGACGCTCTCCGCCTCCAACCGACGGGAGCTCATCCGCCACAGGAAAACGTTGTCTGGATCCGCGGTGCGACTGTCTTCCGATGGCGTCGAAGCCAGTCGATAGGCGGCACTTGTCACCATTAGTCGATGAAGGTGTTTCATCCGCCAGTTCCCATGCGTGATCGTCGCCACTGGATTGGCTGTGCCTCGGGAATCGGAAGAGGTCGATGGGTCGGGGGCCATTAATTCCGCGGCCAACCAATCGAGCAGTTGCGGATGGCTGGGAGGACGGCCATTCCTGCCAAAATCGGCAGCACTCGGTACGAGTCCGCGCCCAAAATGGCGGAGCCACATCTGATTCACTGCCACTCGCGCCGTCAGGGGGTTCTGGGGGGCCGTCAACCATTTCGCGAATGCTAGACGGCGCCCGGTGCTGCGCGCGGGGAACGTCTCCCGGGTTCGCGCCTGAAACTGACCATTCAAGGGCGCTGCAAGGGCGACGACCGCCTCCGTATGCGAGCGGGTGGCGTCTTCGAGCTTTTTTCTGGCGTCGGCCGACGCTTTCGTCGGATCGGCACCGACTGCGACGCGCGTTTGATGCAATCGCAGTAGTGTCTCTGCCACACTAACGGTTCGCTGCAACAGAACCAGATTGGTCGCGGCGTTGTCGACCTTGAGGTCGGACGTCGCAACGGCACCCCGGGATCGCTCACGGAGGATTTGTTCGGAGAGCACCCGGTGTTTCTTTTCCAAGAGATCAAGTTGAAGAGCGGCCTCAATTCCCTTTTCGGGCGTGGAATTGGTTGCGGACGCCGGTTCGGCGGCAGCGGCCTGCGCCGCCGCAATCGCCTTAGCGCTCGCTGCCAGCAAGTCGTCCCGAACGAATTCACGATCGTCTGGATGATGTGCCGACGACGGGAGGATCACCTCGTCCACTTCCAGTTTTCCCCCGAGAGCCGCGGGAACCCCGGCGGAGATGACTTCGTTGGTCAGCGGATTGCGCTCGTCGCCCCGGACAAAAAACCACGTCGGGGCGTTCGTGTTATCGTAGGCCCGCACTAATCCATCACGGGCGACCTCCACCTGCCCGGGGATTCGATCCGTGCGCACCTGGTGGGGTTCAAAAATGGCACGCAGCGAATAGTACTCACGCTGCGAGACCGGGTCGTACATATGGTCGTGGCATTTGGCGCAACCGGCCGTGATGCCCATGAAGGCTTGTGCGGTGTGTTTGATGGTGTCCTCGAGCCACTGTTCGCGAGAGAGCATCTTGTAATTTCGAACGAGAAATCCCGTTGCTCGAAGTGCGTTGGGATCTTCAGGAGCGAGTTCATCCGCGGCCAACATCTCGGTTACCATACGATCGTACGGGACGTCGGCATTCAAGGATTCAACGATCCAGTCCCGCCAACGCCAGATGTGCGGCTTCGAATCGCGCACCTGGTTTCCATCGGTCCACCCCGCCCAGTCGCTGTAGCGCCAGACATCCATCCAATGCCGCGCCCAGCGCTCGCCGTGCCGCGGATCCTCCAAGAGCCGGTCCACCACCTTTTCCCAGGCGGTCGGGGAATCGTCTGCGAGAAACGCCGCCTGTTCTTCCGGATCCGGATTGAGACCGATCAAGTCCAGATACACCCGCCGCAGCAATACCTCGCGTGGAGCGACGGGGCGAGGATTCAATCCGCGCTGCATCCATTCCGTGGCCAGAAAATCATCAATGGGATTGCGACGTTCAAATCCACCGGGCGCGGGGCGCACAGCGGGGACGGGCGGGCGGCGGACGGGATCAAACGGGCGCCATCGGTATCCGGTCAGAAATTGTTCGAAAGCGGCCAGTCGTCCCGCTGCGGCAGTCCGCTCCGCCGGGCCTGGGATATCGTCCCGTTCACCTGGATTGTGCCCAAGTAAGAGCTCGGTACGATTATCCACGCCGTCGCCGTCCGCATCTTCCGAGGCGATTCGGTTCAAGCGGCCGTCCAGATCGAATGGTCTACCGGATTGTCGCGTCTCCTCGCCGATCTGCCGCAAGCGGTCCCCGAACGGATTGTGAGGAAATTCGACGAGTTCCTTTGGATTTTTCACCTCGCTAGGGAGGTGGCAGGTGGTGCAGCGGGCGAGTTTGCGGACGAGGAATCGATCGAAGTGATGTTCCAGGGCGGCTTTATTGGCGGGCGTCGCCTCGGTTCGCGAGATGGGAACTGCCAGCAGGTCCACTGCCAGCAGGAAACGAAGCCAGCCGATCCAGCTCACCAAAATGGGCGTGCGGCAAATCATGGCAATACGATGGCGACAGTAGCGCAGGAGTGATCCACCACCAAGGACGGAAATGCGCGTTGACAAAAGGTGTCTTGCGACTAGGCATTATTTTCGGATGAATGATTTATTCCTCTCCAAACGCACCGCGCTGCTTCAACAAATGGGCGCTCTGGATTCCATGGAACTGGGCAGTCTCAAGGCGGAGTACCGCTCAAGCCCTTCGGGTTCGAAGTCCGGTCCGTATTTCAAACACCAGGTCTGGATAGACGGTGCCAATCTCAGCCAACGTGTTAGCCCGGAAGATGCCCCCTGGCTTGAGGCAGCCATCGATAAACGGCTTCAATTTGAGTCCCTCGCACAGGCCTTCGTCCAACTGACCGTCGAGCATACCCGCCAGAACAAAATCCCTGAGTCACTGAAAAAAAGACAATGACGAATTCTGGAAAGTTCGCCTAAACCAACACGCCGCTCGCAACGACTCTCTCGCTCTGGCTGCTGAGGTGAAGAGATTTCTGTCCTGCACCCCAGCAGAGCTCTCAGCGGCGACGGCGCTTTCGATCTGCCGCCCGGGGTGAATACTCACCCAAAGCGGCGTAGCACTTGCCACGGCCACACCATGGGCACCGTTCTGACGGCGCTCCCAGGTTGATGGTCTCAACTCGAGACAACTCGGAGGCCTTATGTGTGCGATGCTAGAACGAGTGAAGATTCTTGTCTTACACCCACGGAAATGGGGCGAGCCGATGATACGGATTGCGATAAGGGCAGAGCGTCCGTACTTTCGACCATAGTGAAAACAACCATTGATTTGGATGAATCCAAACTGAAGCGCGTGATGAAGATGGCGGGTTACGGAACGCGGAACACCCAGGCTCAGGACCTGACCTCAGCCTAGCGGGGTCATGGCGGGTTGAGACTGAGCAAATGACACCTCGGTCACGGTGTTCAACCAAGCCCGTGAGCGCCTCGGCGGCCTGTTGTCTTGTTTACGCCAGGATGGCCCGGACGACGTGTGCTTGCTCCACTCCTGTAAGACGCATGTCCAGTCCTTGCACGGGAACACTCAACCGCTCGTGATCTAGGCCCAGTAAATGGAGAATTGTCGCGTGGAGGTCGCGGACATGGACGACACCCTCGGTGGCATGGTAGCCGAAGTCGTCCGTCCTACCGTAGGTCGTGCCGGGCGATGTGCCGCCGCCGGCGAGCCACATCGTAAAACCGTGCGGATGATGGTCCCGGCCATAGGTCTTGCCGGAAACTTGCGCGACCGGTGTGCGACCAAACTCACCGCCCCAGATGACCAGTGTGTCGTCCAAGAGTCCGCGCTGTTTGAGGTCGGTAAGAAGCGCAGCGGTGGGCCTGTCCGCGGCGGCACACTGGCGGGCGTGCTCCCGGTGGATATCGGTGTGGGAATCCCAGCCGCGGTCATAGAGCTGGATAAAGCGAACCCCTTTTTCGACTAGTCGGCGTGCCAGAACACAATTGTTGGCAAAGGACATCCTCCCGGGTTCAGCCCCGTACAAAGCGAGGATGGAGGCGGGCTCGTTTCTCAGATCCGTCAGTTCCGGCACGCTGGATTGCATCCGGAACGCCATCTCGTAGGAGGCGATGCGCGAGACGATCTCGGGATCGCCGAGAGCGTCGTGCTGGTGTTGATTCATCCAGCGCACGAGGTCGAGCTGCTGGCGGCGGGTTTCCGTCCCAATCCCACTGGGGTTCGTCAGGTGCAGAACAGGGTCGACGCCGTTGCGGAAGGGAACCCCCTGGTGACGGGAGTCGAGGAAGCCGTTGCCCCAAAAACTCTGCAGTAGCGGCTGACCGTCATCGGAACCCGAGGTGAGGACGATGTAGGCTGGAAGATTCTCGTTCTCCGAGCCCAGGCCGTAGGAAGCCCAGGCACCCAGCGTGGGGTGGTCAAACATCACGGAACCGCAATTCATCATATTGACGGCGGGATCATGAATGTTGGTGTCGGTCTTCATGGACCGGATCACCGTCAATTCATCGGCAACTCCCGCCAAGTGCGGCATCAATTCCGACATCTCGATGCCCGATTTTCCATGCCGGGCGAACTTGTAGGTGGAGCCCTTCAGGCTCGGCGTGCCACGAATCAGGGCAAACTGCTGGTGATCTTTTAGCAATTCCTTGGGGATGGTCTTGCCATCGTGCTGGTTCAACACCGGTTTCGGATCGAAGAGGTCCACATGCGAGGGGCCTCCCGCCATGAAGAGAAAAATCACCCGCCTGGCTCTCGCGGAAAAATGGGTCTGCGCTCCGCGTGCCTGGAGCAGGGAGCCGAGCGCAATGGAGCCCAAACCCGCAGCACTGCGCTGCAGAAAGGTTCGACGTGACTGGGCGAGCGAATCTGAATGAGGCCAGACTCGATTCATGGGCGGCAGAGAGTTTCGTCGAGGTTGAGCATGACCGCGGCGGCGGAACGCCACACCGCGGTTTCATCCCGCGTGCGCTCGCGCTGCTGCCTGAGAAAAGCCAAGAAACGCGAGCGTTCGTCCGGGTCCGGGGTACGGCTCAGGGCGATGCGGAAGGCCTGGTCCAGGCGAGGTCGATCGCCGGCGGGGACCTCGCGCAACAGCCGCTGCCCGAAGGCGTCGGCAGCCTCAACAAAAGTGGGATCGTTGAGTGTCACGAGCGCCTGAGTGGGAACGTTGGACACGGTGCGCCGCACGGTGCACACCGCTCGGCCGGGTGCGTCGAGAATCTCCATTGTCGGATGCAACGCCATACGGCGCCAATAAGTGTAAAGGCTCCGTCGATACCGATCGCCACCGGATCCCGTCGTCCATTTGCCCGGGAGGGCGCGCTCTTCCCAGTAGTTGGCTGGATGGATGGGAAAGACACTTTCCCCTCCCACGTCCATGACCAGCAGGCCGGCGAAGGCAAGCGCCTGATCTCGAATCTGCTCCGCTGGCAACCGCGGACGCGGCGCACGTGCGAGCAGGCTATTCAGCGGATCCCGTTGCAGGAGGGCTGGGTCCGCACGGGACGACTGCCGGTAGGTGGCGGAGGTGACGATGAGACGATGGATGTGTCGAACATTCCAACCGCTCGCCACACATTCGCACGCGAGCCAGTCGAGCAACTCCGGATGCGATGGAGGCGAACCTTTCAGTCCGAAATCCGCGGGGGTGCGCACCAGCCCATGGCTGAAACAGGACTGCCACACGCGATTCACCACAACGCGGGCGACAAGCGGGTTACGCCCGTTCACAAGCCATCGCGCAAACTCCAGGCGATTCCCCGGCTGCACCCCTGCAGGCACTTGAAACATCGCGGGCACCCCGGGAGCAACTTGGGCACCCCGGTGCAAGAAATTGCCGCGGACATGAATGAAGGTTTCGCGCGGTTTCGCGAGTTCCTGCATCACCGGCACTGCAGGGATGCTCCGGCCGAGTTCGTCCCGTGCCTTAAGCGCTGCGGCTAGACTTTCCTTCCACTGCCGAAGGTCCGCATCCCTCCCGGCATCCGCCGCGCCGAGGCTGACCTCACGCGCCTGGACTTGCTCCTGACATGTCACCACCCACCGTGCCAGCTCCGCCTGCCGTAGCAATTGCCCGTGGGACGGCATCTGCATGCTGGGACCATCCTGGGCGAACGCCTCGCCACCGTGAATCACGTTGTTGAACAGGGCGAAGAGGGAATAGTAGTCGCGCTGGCTGAACGGATCGAACTTGTGATCATGGCATTGCGCGCAGGCAACGGTCAGGCCAAGCCAGATCGAGCCGGTAGTATTCACCCGGTCCACCACGCCCTTGATGCGGTACTCCTCCACCGGGTACGTGTTCCCTTTCGCCTGCGGGGAATTTCGATGGAATGACGAGGCGAGACGCTGCTCCAAAGTGGCGTTCGGCAGCATGTCGCCGGCGAGTTGCTCGATGGTGAACTCGTCAAAGGGCATGTTCCGACGAATCGCTTCAATCACCCACTCGCGGTAAGGCCAGATGTCCCGCTTCTGGTCGTCTGCGAATCCATTGCTGTCCGCGTAGCGGGCTAGATCTAGCCAGTCCTGCGCCCGCCGCTCCGCATAGGCATGCGTCGCCATCAACCCGCTCACCAAATGTTCAAAGGCATCCTCCCGCGGATCACTTAGAAAGGCATCGACCGCCTCCGGCGATGCTGGCAGCCCGGTCAAGTCGAGCGTGACGCGACGAATCAGCGTCTGACGGGAAGCCTCCGGGGCCGGTTGCAGCCCCTCTTGCTCCAGCCGATCCAGGATGAAAGAGTCGACTGCGTTCCTCGTCCATCCAGCGTCCTTCACTCGCGGAAGCGAGGGGCGTCGTGGGACCGCAAATGCCCAATGCCCTTGCTGAACCTCACCTGACATGCACTCGGGCGAAATCAGCAGCGTACCGGCCAAGACCAAAATCAGGCGTTTCATGGTCGATAGGGTGACTCTAGGCCCGCACATCCCGCGTGCAACCCTCAAATCCTGGGCCGAGAAAATGGCCTGCACGATCATTCTGGACGGACTCGACAACGTTCCCGACAAAGGAAGGCCAAAGCTTGCACTGATAATGGCCAATCTCCAGTGCGCTACGCGCCGCTCCAGCCCGCTCAAAGCGTTCCGCTGGTTTTTGTCTGGCAGGAAGATGAAGATCCCCCCCCCGCCCAAAGTCTTCGCGAACGACTGCTGGGGTGGAGACAATCCGGTAAACTCGGACGGCCGGTTTGGCGGGACGCTTGCGGATGAAGCTTTGAAAACCCTGCGCGGCACATCATGTTGCAATTGTTTTGCGGGGCAAACAAAGGTTTTAACTAAGTATCATTCAATTCTCGGCCTATATATTTAAACTTAGTGCTACACCCCGAGAAAGGCTCCTGAGCACTGCAACTCCCGGGTTCATGGCGAGGCTTGACCGTCTTCGTCTAAACCATTCTGCTTTCCCCGCTGCGAACCATGAGCGACCCGAAAACCTCTCTTGAGCAACTCCGGATTGATCGGACAGGCAGAGTCAATTCTCCCTCGGGTGGAAGACTTGTGTTCGTTATTTTTGCCGTCGCTGTTTTGCTCGGATGCGCGGCCTGGTGGCTGACCCGCCCCCGGCCCGCTATTGTTCGTACGATCGCGGCCAGCATGGGAGCAACAACCGGGAGCTCCGGTCCGCGCACGTTGCTCAATGCCTCGGGTTACGTCACTCCGCGCCGCGAAGCGACCGTTTCGTCGAAGGTCACCGGCAAGGTGATCGAGGTCCTCATCGAGGAAGGCATGAAAGTCGAAGCCGGCCAGGTGCTCGCCCGGATTGACTCGCTGAACGTCGAGGCGGCTTTACGCTTGGCGGAGGCGCAATTGCAAGCCGCCCGGTCCTCACTCAATGAAACGACGGTGCGCGTCGAGGAAGCAGAACGGCAATTCCGGCGCGTGACCTCCCTGGCCGAAAGGCAGATTGCATCCCAATCCGATTTGGATCGGACCGAGGCAGATGCCAAATCGTTCCGCGCCCGACTCGAAAAGCAAATGGCCGACATCACCGTCGCTGAACGCGAGGTGGGGGTTTGGAGGCAGCAGGTCGAGGATACCGTGATCCGGGCTCCCTTCGGGGGCGTTGTGACGATCAAAAACGCTCAACCGGGCGAAATGATTTCACCGATGTCCGCGGGCGGAGGATTCACCCGAACCGGGATTTGCACGATCGTTGATATGACGTCCCTGGAGGTTGAAGTGGATGTCAACGAGAGCTTTATCAATCGCGTTTCAGCCGGGCAGCCGGTGGAGGCGACGCTCGATTCGTATCCTGACTGGAAGATTCCGTCGAAGGTCATCGCTATCATCCCCACCGCCGACCGGCAGAAAGCCACGGTCAAAGTCCGCGTTGGTTTCGAGAAGCTTGATCCCCGAATTCTCCCGCAGATGGGGGTCAAGGTGGCATTCCATGCCTCCGCAGAATCCGTTTCCCCAGAGAGCGCCAACGTCACGGTGCCGCAGGTGGCCTTGCGGCAGGACGGCGACCGCGACATCGTCTGGGTTGCGCGCAATGGTCGTGTCGAGCGCCGCGCAGTCACGGTGGGTAGAACGATGGGTGAAGAAACCACTCTCACGGCTGGACTTGTGTCCGGCGAGAGAGTGGTCGTGCGGGGCGGTGAGAATCTGAGGGAGGGTGGCAAAATCAGGGAGGCGAAGCAATGAACAACGACAAGGATGCGCTGATCAATGTCGACAAGGTTGAAAAGGTATTCCGACGTGGCTCCGAGGAAGTCCGGGTCCTGGCCGGCCTGACTCTCGAAGTTCCCCGGGGGGATTTTCTCGCGCTCATGGGACCGTCGGGCTCGGGAAAATCAACCCTGCTCAACTTGATTGGCGGCCTGGACCGGCCCACCGGCGGATCGGTCATCATCGGCGGAGAACGGATTGACCAGATGAGCGATCGTGCTCTGGCCGCGTGGCGCGCCCGGCACATCGGCCTCGTGTTCCAGTTTTACAATCTGCTCCCCGTCCTGACCGCGGAACGTAACGTGGATCTGCCCCTGCTGCTGACCCATCTCTCGAAGGCCGAGCGCCGCAAGCACGTTGAAACCGCACTGAATGTTGTCGGTCTGGCCCACCGGACAAAGCATTATCCGCGGACATTATCAGGCGGCGAACAACAGCGAGTGGGAATTGCGCGCGCGATCGTGACGGATCCGACGATTCTGCTTTGCGATGAACCGACGGGCGACCTGGACCGAAAATCCGGCGACGAAATTCTTTCGCTGTTGCAAGCGCTGAACCGCGAACACGGGAAGACCATCGTGATGGTCACGCACGATCCGCACGCGTCCGCCCGGGCAAAACGGACGGTATACCTGGACAAAGGCCAGCTCTCAAATGTGAAGCCGGAATAATGGAGCGCCCATGAAGTTCTTTCACCTGATCTGGAGTAATCTGAAGCGGAAGAAACTCCGCACGGTGCTGACGTTGCTCTCGATTCTCGTCGCCTTCCTGCTTTACGGATTTCTTTGTGCCGTCAAACAGTCCCTGACGGGGGGCGTCAGCATGGCGGGTGCGGACCGGCTCGTCGTGCGGCACAAGGTTTCCATCATTCAATTGCTGCCCCAAAGTTATGAGGCACGCATGGAACGGATTTCGGGCGTCGCGGCTTCAGTTCATCAAACCTGGTTCGGTGGTATTTATCAGGAATCGAAAAACTATTTCCCCAATATGCCGGTCGAGCCAGAGAAGTTCTTGCAGATGTTCCCGGACTTTATTCTCCCACCGGCGCAGAAGGAACTCTGGATGAAGACGCGGACGGGTGCCGTGGTGGGAAGGGCCACGGCGAACCGCTTCGGATGGAAAATAGGGGACCGAGTGCCGCTCACTTCGCCCATTTGGGGGGCTCCTCCGAACCAGCCGAACTGGGAGTTCGACATCGTCGGCATCTTTGAAGGTGCGAAAAAAGGCACGGATACGTCGCAGCTCTTTTTCCGTTTTGATTACTTTGATGAGGCCCGTCGAGACGGAAAAGGACAGGTCGGATGGTACACCGTCCGGATTCAGGATCCGACCCGTGCGGCCGAGGTGGCAAAAAAGATCGATGAAGAGTTCGCCAATTCGCCGTTCGAAACCAAGACCGAGGCTGAGGGGGCCTTCGCCCAGGCGTTTGCCGCGCAACTTGGCAATATCGGCGCCATCCTCATCGCCGTGGTCAGCGCCGTATTCTTCACGATCCTGCTCGTCGCTGGAAACACCATGGCCCAGGCTGTGCGCGAGCGCACCGAAGAACTGGGCGTCCTGAAAGCGATGGGGTTCACAAACTCGCTCGTGCTGATCCTCGTTCTGGCTGAATCGTGCTTGATTGCCGGAACCGGAGGATTACTCGGTCTCGGCCTTGCCTGGCTGGCCACATCCGCGGGGAATCCGCTGCCAGGGTTGCTGCGTGTTTTTTATATCTCACCGCGTGACCTTGTGATCGGCGTCGCGCTCGTCGCCGCCTTGGGAATCATTGCGGGCATTCTTCCGGCCCTGCAGGCGATGAGGCTGCAGATCGCGGTGGCTTTGAGGAGAGGCGCATGAGGCAGCGGTGGTATCACGATTCCATTCCATGACATCACTCATCAACTGGATCTCACAGATTCTAGCCGTCTCCGCGTTCAACCTGCGAACGATCCCTGAACGCAAAGGTGCGTCGGTTTCCGCAGTGGTAGGAATCGCCGGCGTGGTGGCGGTCTTTGTCGGCGTGTTGTCCATCGCGGAGGGTTTCCGCAAAGCCATGACCGCGTCTGGTTCACCGGACACCGCCATCGTCCTGCGCAGTGGCGCCAACACAGAAATGACCAGCGGATTTAGCCGGGAGGAAACACGGCTCATCGCCGACGCTCCGGGATTGGCCCGCTCGGCGGATGGCGCACTCGCTTCGGCTGAATTGTTTGTCATCATCAATCTCCCCAAGCGCTCGACCGGCACCGATGCGAACGTGCCACTGCGCGGACTTGATTGGACCGCGTTCGATGTCCGCAAGGAACTCAAGGTCGTCCAAGGCCGGCGCTTCGAGCGGGGGCGCAACGAAGTCATCGTCGGAGCGGGAGCTGCGCGAGAGTTCGCCGGATTGGATATCGGAAAGAAGATCCGCGTCGGTCGAAATGAATGGGAAGTTGTCGGCATCTTTGTGGCGAATGGAGGGATCTCCGAGTCGGAGGTCTGGGCCGACGCCACGGTCCTGCAATCGGCCTATCAACGCGGCGCTTCATGGCAATCTGTCTATGCGAAGCTTGCCTCGCCCGGGACGTACCAGGAATTCAAGGATGCGCTCACGACCAATCCCAGGCTGAATGTCAAAGTGGTCCGCCAGACGGACTATTACGCGGAACAATCGACGCAGATGACGCGGATGATCGAGACAATTGGCTATGCCATTGCCGCATTGATGGGCTTGGGGGCGGTTTTTGGCGCGCTGAATACGATGTACAGCGCGGTCTCGGCCCGCACCCGCGAAATCGCGACCTTGCGTGCCCTCGGATTTGGGGCTGGGCCTGTCGTCTGCTCACTCATGATCGAATCTCTCGCCCTGGCCCTCGCCGGGGGCGTGGCCGGCGCGGCAACCGCCTACGTAGCTTTCGATGGATTCACTGCGGCCACCATGAATTGGCAGAGTTTTAGTCAAGTGGCGTTCGCCTTTGCAGTCACGCCGAAGCTGCTCCTACAGGCAATCCTCTGTTCGACGCTCATCGGTCTGATTGGCGGGCTATTCCCCGCCATCCGGGCGGCGCGCCTGCCGATCTCGGCCGGCCTGCGCGAAGTGTGACGCGGGAACGTTCCGCAATTGGGTTCAATTCCGCTCCTGAGATCGTACCGAGGCTTTTTGCCGACTTGGAAAAAGAGTGACACCGGCAGGCCCCTCTCCCTGGCCTTCTCCCCGCATCCGATGCGGGGACTGGAGATTGGCCATTCTGGGAATAAAAAATGGACGCGCTTCTAACAGTTGAGGCGTACTCCGGAGGCGCGGAGCGCCGTCAGAATGTAGCCCACGGCGTCAGCCGTGGGTTCCCCGGTGCGCCGCACGCAAGCCCCAGAGGGGCGACAGAGAATTTGGCACAAAGGCGCTATCCTCCAGCTCTGTCGCCCCTGCCGGGGCTTGCGTTTTGTTTTTGAACGTCATCCCCACGGCTCGCGCCGTGGGCTAGTGCGCCTGTGAAGGCGTCAACATGGCGGGGTGAAAGTCCCCGTCCGGTGGAAGTTCATCCGCCGGTGACTGAAGGTAACTGCGGCGCAGTGATGTGACCGTGGAGAGCAACTGGAAGTGAACGTCCAGTCCGTAACAACGG
>CAMAUY010000106.1 GCA_945861565.1 Akkermansia muciniphila | reverse complement strand
TCCCAAATCTTCGACTATATCGAATGCTTCTATAACCCTCACCGTCTACATAGTTCCCTAAACTTCAAATCGCCTGTTGACTTCGAAATCAAAAACAACTAACTAAAAAGCTCCTCTTTCTCTGTCCACTTTTTCGAAGCAATCCCAGCCAGGGCCAAGGCGAGGCTGGAATGGATGAGGAGGTTCGTACGCGTTTGTTTTTTCATGTGCTGTTGCTTTCTTTTGGTTTTGTTTTTATTCGTCGCCAACGTGACGGCAAAAGTGCTCCCGCTGAAATCTGTGTGGGCCATCACCTTGCGCCGGCCGGCTCGGCTGCGCTATGGGGTGTAACCCCCGCTGTGAACAGTGGGGAACGCGATGCCAAAAACGGATCGATGGAACGAAAGTCCCGCTAATTGCAGTGTCGAAGTTTGGCTTAAATGGCCGTGGCGATTCCAAGAACCCGGCACACCGATTTAGCAATCATCAATTCTTCGTCCGTGCGAATGACACGCACGGCGACTCGACCGTCGTCCGTCGAAATCAGCGACGCGTTCTCCGTATTGCGCGCCTCGTTTATTTCAATGCCGAGGAACCCGAGTCCCTCACAGATTCGCGTGCGAACGGGTGGCGCGTTTTCGCCGATGCCTCCGGCGAAGACGAGCGTGTCCAATCCACCCAGCACGGCGGCAAACGAGCCGATCCACTTCTTCGCCTGATAACAAAACAGCGCCACGGCTTCCGCCGCGCGCACGTCAGCGGCTTCCCGCGCCAGCAAGTCCCGCATATCGGAGCTAATCTCCGATACGCCGAGCAGCCCCGACTCATGGTGAATCATCCGGTCAAATTGCGGCGCGGTCATTTGCTCGCTGCGCGCCAGAAACGCCACCAGTCCCGGATCCAGATCACCGGAACGGGTGCTCATCATCAGCCCCGCCGCCGGCGTGAAGCCCATGCTGGTATCCAGACTTTGGCCCTCGCGCACGGCGGCCATGCTCGCACCATTTCCAAGATGCGCGAGGATGACGCGGCCAGTCCTCGCTGCCGGATCGCCGAGGCGCGCGAGTTCTTCCATCAGATAGGCATAAGACAAACCGTGGAAACCGTAGCGTTGAACGCCCTTCGCCTCGTAGCGACGGGGGATGGGCAGCCGCTTCGCCACACGCGGCATGGGGTGGTGAAACGCTGTGTCGAAGCAGGCAATCTGCGGCACCTGGGGAAACTTCGCGGCGAAGTCTTCCATCAACGCGATGGCGGAGGGGAGATGGTTCGGGGCAAACGAACTGATGCGCCGCAGTTCCTCCAGCATTGCCTCATCAACGCGCTGGGGATCGCGATAACGCGGGCCGCCATGCACGACGCGATGGCCGATGGCGGTGACGGCCCTGTCGCCGGCCTTTTGCTCCAGCAACTCCACCAGCCGCGGAATGCAGGCGACGTGGTTGGGCGCGTCAATCCTGCGCTCGTCGCTCCGGTTCGTCCGAAAGTCCGTAAACGACAGCCGGGCATCGGGCAATGCGATGCGATCAAACTTTCCAGTTAGAATCTGCGGAAGCGATTCACCCGCCTGGAGGAGCGCGAAGCGAAGGCTCGACGAACCGCTATTGATGATCAGAACGGTGTGCATCAACACGCTATTTCCATCGTCGCACAATATCTGTCTTGGGATAAGTATGGAAATCAAAAGATTTGGCTCCCAACCGTCGAGCAAAGGACCGGCTGATTGGTTCACCGGCACGGTGCGCATTGACCCGCTTTTTTCATCATGAGCTGAATCTGGCCCGGCTTGAGCACTCGACCATTGCCGAGACTGTCCTTGTGTTCCAGTGCGCCTTCCAGCACGTAGCTGCAAATTTCCATGTCCCGATGCGGATGCGTGCCGAAGCCCTGGCCGGGCGCGACGCGGTCGTCGTTAATGACGCGCAACGAGCGGAAACCCGTGTGCGCCGGGTCGTAATAATCGGCGAAGGAAAAGGTGTGATTCGAGTTCAGCCAGCCGTGGTCAGCGTAGCCGCGTTGGTCAGCCCGTCGGATGTTCAACTCAGTTGCTTTGGTTTTCATGAGCACAGGATGCCGACTTTGTTTGATTTCGGATAATGCCAAGCTCTTGGCCTGAGCCAGCCTTTAAGTAATGCTGGGGGGCGTATGGAACTCCGACAACTGCGTTACTTCGTGGCCGTGGCCGAGACGGGCAACATCAGCACCGCTGCGAAGAAGATCTTTCTGACGCAGCCGGCATTGAGCCGGCAGATCAAGGCGTTGGAAAATGAAATCGGGCAGTGTCTGTTGGAGCGCCGGGCGCATTCCGTCCATCTCACGCCCGTCGGTGAAGGGCTGCTGCGCGAAGCCCGCGAGCTGCTACGACATGCCGATCAAGTGCTGGAGCGAGTCCGGATGGCGGGTCGAGGCGTGCGGTTGCGCGTCTGCTACGCACCTTCGCTGGTCAGCGGCATCCTGTCCGTGGCGGTGGGGAACTTCACCCAGACGCACCCCGATGCGAAGGTGGAATTGTTCGATCTCTCCACCGGCGAGATGCTGGCCGAACTCGGAAACAACAAGCTGGATGTCATCGTCACGGTCGCGAGCGATACCAAGACGCGTGGATTGCAGTGGACCCCCCTGGTGCGCACTGCCTGGAAGCTGGCCGTAAATCGAAAACATGCTTTGGCGAACCGGCAGCGCATCACACCGGATCAAATGGCGCGCGAACCTCTCCTGACTTTTTGCCAGCGCGACTATCCGGAATATTGGAACATCATCACCGGGTGGCTGAACGAACACCGGCAACGCCCAAAAATCGCCGGCGAATACGACGGCGCAGAGAGCCTCATGACCGCGGTGGAATCCGGCCTGGGCGTAGCCGTCGTCACGGCCCGCACCGCGCAACTTTTCCAAAGCCGCGGCCAGTTCAAAACGCTTTCGCCGGGCCCGAAACCATTGTGCATCGCCGCGGGCTACCACACCGATCGCGGCGATCACCAACCACTGGCCGTGTTCGTCGAAGACCTCCGCATCGCCGCTCAAGCCCACGCCTAAACCGCGCTCGCCAGTTTCCATGCATTGCTTCAACTCGACAATCATGGCGTCTTGAACTCCTCCTCTTCTCCTCTTCGCCGGTGCCTTGCCCAATGCGTCGTTCATCGGGTTCACCGGCACGCTCATCGAGAAGTCGGACACCAACACGCGGGCGGTCTTTGGCGATTACATCAGCATTAATGACATCCTGTCAGCGCGCCGTCGCCGACAAGGCCACGGCGCCCATCCATTATGAGAGCCGCATTTCCAATGCTGAGTCGGAACGCCGCCGAGCTGCGGGAGCTCGACGCGGAGTTTGAGGAGATCACTGATAAGCACAGATCGCCAACCCTGCGGTCATCGCTTTGTCGTCGGGAAATCCGCCGCGCGCGCCACGGCCTCCCAAGCTAAGAACTCCTTGCCCAATTCCTTGAGTTTGGCGGTGGCGCCCTCGTAAGCATCGTTGCCCAGCAACAAGTGATGGGGCGGTTTCGGACATTCGACCGCTTTGATGATCGCCTGCGCGGCACGCAAGGGATCGCCTGCTTGCTTGCCGGAGATGGCGCGCACCTGTTTTCGCCACGCACCTGCGGTCGCGGCGTAGGCGGCAATTTTCCGTTTGCTTTCATTCGCCGACCGCCCGGCCCAATCGGTGCGGAAACCGCTCGGTTCGACGAGCATTACCTTGATGCCGAGCGGCTCGACCTCCTGCCAAAGGGCTTCGGACAAGCCTTCGACTGCGAACTTCGTCGCATTGTAGTATCCCGCCGCCGGAAAGGAACGCAGTCCGCCGATGGAGGAAAAGTTTACGATGAATCCTTGGCGCCGACGCCGCATGCCCGGCAGCGCTGCCTGGATCATTCGGCCCAAGCCAAACACGTTGATCTCGAACATGCGGCGCACCTCGATTTCTTCTCCCTCTTCGATGGCCGCGAAATAGCCGATGCCAGCGTTGTTCACGAGCACGTCGATGCGGCCAAACTTCTTTTCGGCCGCCTTAATTGCCGCGCTGATCTGCCCCTGTTTCGTGACGTCGAGCTTGAGCACCAACGCCTCTCCCAGTGCGGCCAAATCCTTCACATCGGGGGGATGCCGCGCGGTCACCACCACGCGATAGCCGAGTTCAAGCACCTGCTTGGCGAGCTCGCGCCCGAAGCCGGTCGAGCAGCCGGTGATGAACCAAACGGGCTTTTCGTCAGTCGGGGGCTTGTTTTTCTGAACGGTGGTTTTCATAGGTTTGTTTTTCATGGCTGGTCTTCGTGAAATGGATCCGGGAACGAGGCGTCACGCCGCCGCGTTGAGCGAGGAAACGCGCACCAGTTTTTTATTCACAAACTCCTGGATGCCCCAACTGGAGAGTTCTCGGCCGTAACCCGAATTCTTGATGCCGCCAAACGGCAAGTCCGCTGGCGTAAGGCGGGCAGTGTCACGTCAGTTTCACGACCATCTTCCCTGAGTTTTTTCCGGAGAAGAGCCCGAGAAATGCCTCCGCGGCGTGGTCGATTCCTTCCACCACGGTTTCCTTGTTCTTGAGCTTTCCGGCGCGGAAGTAGCTGCCCACTTCCTGCTCGAATTCGTTCTGACGACTCAGCCAGTCGCCCACGATCAGTCCCTTCATCGTGAGCCGTTTGGTGGTCATGTTGAAGAGGTTGGCGGGACCGGGTTTTGGCTTCTCGTCGTTGTAGGAGGAGATGCTGCCACAGGCGATGATCCGGCCATGCACGCGCAGCGTGGAGAGTGCGGCTTCAAACGATTCGCCGCCGACATTGTCGAAGTAAACATCAATGCCGTCCGGCGCGGCGCGGTTCAATTGTTCGAGGCTCGGACCGGATTTGTAGTTGAAGGCGGCGTCGAATCCGTATTCATCCAGCAGACTTTGGACCTTCTCCACGGAACCGGCGGAGCCGATCACGCGGCAGCCGCGCAGCTTCGCCAGTTGGCCGGCAACATTGCCGACGGCACCAGCGGCGCCGGAAATGAAGATGACGTCGCCTGCTTTCACTTCGACGAGCGTCAAGCCCGCCCAGGCAGTCATGCCGGTCATGCCAAGGGCGCCGAGGTAAACGGAGAGTGGCTGGACCGCCTTGTCCACCGCACGCAATTCTTTGGGCGCAGCGATGAAGGCTTCGCGCCAGCCGTAGCGCGACGTCACCACATCGCCAGGCTTGAACTCATTCGCTAGCGATTCGACAACCTCTCCGATGGCGCCGCCTTCGAGCGCCTGGCCGATCGCAAACGGCGGCACATACGATTTCCCCTCGTTCATCCGGCCGCGCATGTAAGGATCGACGGACATGAACAGGTTTCGCACGAGCACCTGCCCGGCTTGCAGCGGAGGCAGAGTGGTTTCGGCCAAAGTAAAATTGGCGGTGGTGGGAATGCCCTTGGGGCGTGAGGCGAGACGGACTTCGCGGCTGGTGGTGAGCTTGGTCATAAAGCAGGTAAATGGAGTTGGTAAGTTGGCGAGTGGGAAGTGCCGCGTGGCAGCATTGCGGCTGGCATGTGTAGCCTCCCCGCAATTCTTTCAGTAAGCGCCCTGTGAGTAGGTTAATTCGTAACTGTGGGTGTAGATTTCACAGCCGCCTCCTCAGCGTCGGAAAACCCGGTCACATTCCTTCCATTTAACAAAAGGTCGCCATTGGGCAATTTGACTTTGAGCAAGGCACACGGCGCATGACACACCAAGGCCATAGGCTTGTTTTGTTGTTTGGCATTCAGACGTCGCAGACTGTAGCAGGAGCGCAGGTGCGCGCACTGGGGTGTTACCCTAACCGTTTCCGTTCACGCGGGGTCAGCGCGAGTTCTTCCTCATCGGCATGATGAAGGTGAACTTCCTCAAACGACTCGAAAGCTCCGTGAAATCATTCGAGATCACGATGGAGGCACCATCGCCAAGATCGAAGGCCTCGAAAAGTAGATCAAACTGGAGGGTAGGGTTTGAGCGGTCGGCAAACTACTTACATTGTTGGACAGCTCACCTTGCGGAATCGCTGGGCGGAGCGAGGGAAGCGGCCCTTCAGCCGCGGGGGTGTACCGCCGGTCTCCAGACCGGCAGGTATCCCCGGCTTTCCAACCGGCATGGGGACTGTCATCCGAGGTTGCACCTGGCCGACCTGGAGGTCAGCGGTACGCCTTCCCCTGTACCGCCGGTCTCCAGACCGGCAAGTGCCGCCGGCTTTCCATCCGGCATGGGGATTGTCATCCGAGGTTGCACCTGGCCGACCTGGAGGTCAGCGGTACAGGTCGACAGAAAGATCGGCGGTGCAGGTTACTTCACAGCGGTACCGACCACGGTCACCGCCAGCGCGGATGGGCGCTGCTCCAGTGCCAGTCTTCCCACCGCTCGCACAGCCCCGCCTTCACCGGATTGTCGTGAATGTAATCCCCGAGGCGGACCCGCTCCGCGTCGTCCCGCACCACATGATCGTAGTACTCCCTGGCCCAGAACGCCTCGCCGGTCCGCTCCAGGATCTGGTTGGCCGCGCGCGCCGTGAACCCTTTCCAGCTCTTCACGATTTGATCCAGCAAGTACGTCCCCATCGGCCGGACCAGAACATGCACGTGGTTGGGCATGACCACCCACGGGCCAAGGTCGTATCGCTGCCCGTGGAAGAACCGAAGTGCTTCCGCGACCTTCTCGGCTATGCGTTGATCCCCAAGCCAGCACTCCCCGCGTCCGGCATCCAGATACGCCTCGATCTTCTCGGAATCGAGCGCGAACAACCGCTGCGGGTCCTCCACGGGCAATTCCTGATCGGGCTTCGCCCGGACGCTGGCCAAAAGGGTCTCGCGCTCCTGCTGATACTGGCGCAGCACCGACTGGGGCAAGGTCCCGGCAAGTCGGAACGTGAGGAAGTAGCGTCGGCCTTGGGCTCTCAGGTGGGGCAAGTAACCGCGCTCGTAACGCCCGGCCAACCGCGGGCAGGGCTTCGGATCGAGGAACTCCATGCGGTCAGGGTAAAGAGGCACCGAAGGATACGGCGAGCAGGAAAGCAGAGCCAGCTTTGAGCACAACCGGTCTCCCCGTACCGCCGGTCTCCAGACCGGCGAGTGCCGCCGGGTTTCCGATCCGGCACCGACGCCGACCTGGAGGTCAGCGGTACGGTACAGAAAGTTTCTTCCGGGAATCAGCATCGCGCAGCGGGGTTGGCTCTCCTGACTGCATGGAATTGTACACACGGAGAAACTGCGGATGCTCGACGCCCTGCGCGAGAGCGCCCTGACCTTGCGCGCCACCCGGGCCCCTGCCCCAGAAGCGAATGTCTTGCGGGAGGATCCTGCGCTCTACGGGGCAAGTAAGAAGGATGAAAGATGAAATCACAGCTGAGGCGTACTCCGCTTTCTGGCGGTGCTCCACGATCTGGCATTAGGGTGGCCGCGCGGCGATATCCATCAAGAAATGGGCGAATGACTCGGCGCATGCAAAATCTCCGACCCATTCCCGCGCCGCATCGCCTTGCTGTGGCGTACTCCGAAGGCGCGGAGGGCTGTCAGAATGCACGTTTGCCAACAACTTCGAGATGCGCCCAACCGTGCAACCGTGCCCGAGTAAAAATAAAGCCTTGTCCATACGTAGAGAATCAGGATATCTGGGGTGCTTGCGTCGACTCTGGGTCATTCTTTCGTTGATTCTGGCTACCTTCTGGATGCCAGCGTCTTCGCATGCATTACTCCAGAGTTTTGGCCTTATTCATGAGCGACACACGGCCCACGCCGAGACTCATCATCACGACTCCGAGACCTCCCACGAGCACGGCGGCAACAACCACGATCTTGCGGATGGCATTTGTCGGACGGCAGCCAGTGGCGTCAAGGTACCGGTCCTTATACCTCAGTTCGTCCAGGCTGCGTTGTATGCGGCGACGATTTGGTGTCGAACCGACACGCTGACCGCTCGCCTGGCCCAGGCCGGGCCATCCCCGCCAGGCACTTCGCCCCCAGAACTATTCCAAGTCTGGCGATTCTCCCTCCGTGCGGCGCTTCCCGTCCGAGCGCCTTCGTTGGCTTCCTGACCGTCCACTCGGGACGGTTCCCCTCTTCATTGGCAAGGTGACTTCACGTCGCCCTGCCTCTGCCACATTCAATTCGGCTGCCCGAATCCGTTCCGGGTGGCGGCCCGCCCACAAGCGGCAATTCGAACGGTAAGAATCAACGTACCAGAAAGGTCTTCGCTGTTCGAGGCACACGCCGAGTGGTTGAAGGCGACCAAGGAGTTTGAAGGCAGCATCCCGACGATCACGCTGAACGGAACGACATTCACCAATATCTTGTTCTCGTTCCCCAAGGGGTCAAAACACGTCCACTCAACCGAAAATTTCATGCGAACTCACATCCTCTCCGTCGTGTTACTGTCGGTGACGCTGCTTGGCAGCACGAGCTGCCGAAAGTCAGCCAACGATCACGGCCATGACCACGCTGACGAACCCAAGACGGCGCAAATCACCGTCTGGACCGACCGCCATGAAGTCTTTGCTGAGCATCGCGCTCCCGTGGCGAACAAGGCGACGACGTTCATCACGCACATCACCGACCTGCACACGCTTGAGCCGCGACGCGAGGGGAGGGTGAAGTTCATTCTGCGCCAGGGCGAAACGGTGGATGAGCATCCGCAGGCCGCTCCGGCGCGGGCGGGAATCTATTTGCCGGGCATCACCTTTCCGAAGGCGGGCGACTGGCAGTTGACGCTGCTCATTGCAACGGACGGCACGAACGCGCCGGTCGAGTTGGGCACGATCAAGGTTTATGCGGATGAACACTCCGCCGAACACGCCGAGATCGCTGATGGGCCGGAAGGCGTGAGCTTCCTCAAGGAGCAACAGTGGAAAATCCTGTCCAAGGCCGAGCCTGCGACCCGGCGTCGTCTGGTGGAGCGCTTGCGCTTGCCTGCACGCGTGCGCGCCAAGCCGGGTTTTAGCGCAACGATCACCGCTCCGGTGTCGGGCCAATTGGTTGCAGTATCCGGTCGATCCCTGCCGCAGCCTGGTCAGCGGGTGGAACCGGGGCAGTTGCTCGCGTTGCTCAAACCCAATTTCTCCGAAGCGGGCGCGAAAGTTGCCGGAGCCCAAGCGGAATTCGTCACGGCCAAAGCGGGACTCGACCACGCTGAAACTGCCTACAGCCGCACGAAGAAACTTGCCGCGGAACAAGCGAAGTCACCGCGTGAATTGCAGGAAATGGAACTCGCCTATCAATCCGCCAAGGCGCGCTATTCTGCGGCCGCGGGTCTGCTCGCGACATTTACGCAGGCGGGCGGAACGTCATCGCCGGATGCGCCGCTGCTGATGGAACTTCGCGCTCCGATTGCTGGCATACTCAATTCCGTGGTTGCCGGGCCGGGCGAAGTTGTCGCGGCGAACCAACCCGTGTTCACCGTGCTAAACCCGGAGACGGTCTGGATCGAAGCGAGCGTTCCCGAATTCGGCGTTGCTCGACTGAGCAAGGCCAAGGATGCCGCTGTCGAGTCGCCGAGTGAACCCGGACGCTTCACCCCCATCACTGGCGACGGTCACGGCCACCTCGTGTCGCTCGGCCTGGAAGTGGATGCCGCCACGCGCACCGTGCCGCTCATTTACGAGACGGCCAACCGCGAGGGCCAGTTCCGCGTCGGCCAGAACGTCACGCTCCATGTGGAGACGGCGCGGGCGCACGCGACGGTTGCTATTCCCGAAAGCGCACTCGTCGAAGAAGGCGATCAACGGGTCGCGTTCGTGCAGGTCAGCGGCGAGACGTTCCAGAAACGTGAAATCAAAGCGGGCATTCGCGACACCGGATTCGTGCAGGTACTCGACGGTATCAAGGAAGGCGAGCGCGTCGTGACCAAGGGCGCTTACGCCATCCGGCTCTCGTCCATTTCGGGCGTCATCCCCGCGCACGGCCACGCTCATTGAGGCACGCTCATGGACAAACTCATTCAATGGGCCTTGAGCAATCGCGCGCTGGTAATCGTCGCCGCGCTGCTCCTCACCGTCTTCGGCATCCATACCGCCATGCGGATGCCGGTGGACGTGTTTCCCGATCTCACCGCGCCCACCGTGACCGTCATCACCGAAGCCCACGGTATGTCGCCGACGGAAGTGGAAGCGCAAATCACCTTCCCGATCGAAACGGCGGTAAACGGCGCATCCGGTGCGCGACGGGTGCGTTCGGCCACGGCGGTCGGCATTTCCGTGGTGTGGGTGGAATTCGAATGGGGCACGGACATCCGCAACGCCCGGCAAATCGTCAGCGAGAAAATTAGCGCCATCACGGGCGACCTGCCGCCCGAAGGCGAACGTCCCACAATTGCGCCGCAATCGTCCATCATGGGAGAAATCCTCTTTCTCTCGCTTTCATCCGAGCAGCATTCACCTGCCGCCCTTCGCAGCTACGCGGAAGTCTCGCTGCGTCGCCGCCTGCTGGCGGTGCCCGGTGTCTCACAAGTGACGCCGATTGGCGGCGGCGAGAAGCAGTTTCAAGTCATCGTGAATCCCGCCGCGCTGCAGTCGCACAACATCACATTGAATCAGGTCATCCAGGCGCTGAAAGAAGGCAACGAGAACGTCTCGGCGGGGATCATCAACGAACGCGGCGCGGAATGGCTGGTCACGGGCGTTGGTCGCATCCGCTCCCTCGACGACATCGGCGCAACCGTCGTGGCCGCGCAAAACGGCGTGCCGACGCTGGTGCGCGACCTCGGCGAAGTGAAGGTCGGTGAAGCGCAGAAGCGCGGCGAAGGTTCGGCGATGGGCAAGCCCGCCGTCATTCTCGGCATCCAGAAACAGCCCGGCGCGAACACGCTCGAACTCACCCAGCGCCTCGATGCTGTGCTCGCGGATGTCACGGCCAAGCTCCCGGCTGGAATGAAACTCAAGACGGACATCTTCCGGCAGGCGGATTTCATTCAGGTGTCCGTGCATAACGTCCAGACGGCCCTGCTCGAAGGCATCGTGCTCGTCACGATTATCGTGCTGCTGTTCCTGGCGAACTTTCGCGCCACGCTCATCACGCTCACGGCGATTCCGTTGTCACTCGTTACCGCCGTGCTCGCGTTGAAATGGTTTGGTGCCTCCATCAACACGATGACGCTGGGTGGCATGGCCATCGCCATCGGCGCATTGGTGGACGACGCGGTGATTGACGTGGAGAACGTCTTCCGCCGACTGCGAGACAACCATCACACGCCTGAGGACCAACGCCGTCCCATCGTGCAGGTCGTGTTCGACGCGAGTGTGGAGATTCGGAGTTCCATCGTTTTTGCGACGCTCATCATCGCGCTGGTGTTCATTCCGATCTTCTTCCTCGCGGGCGTGGAGGGCCGGTTGTTGCAACCGCTCGGTGTCGCCTACCTCGTGGCGCTCGCGGCATCACTCGTGGTCGCCGTCACGGTAACGCCGGTGCTCTGCTATTTTCTGCTACCCAAGAGCAAGGGTGTGCAGGCGGACCACGAACCCAGATTCGTGCAATGGCTCAAGGCCCGATACGCGCCGATTCTGCAATCGGCGCTCGCGCATCCGTGGCGCTTTACCCTGCCCGCCGTGGCGGTGCTCGCGCTTGCTTTGCTGGCGACGACACGCATGGGCCGCGCGTTCCTGCCGGAGTTCAACGAAGGTTCGCTCACCATCAGCGCCGTAACGCTGCCGGGGACTTCGCTCGGAGAGTCCGACGCGCTGGGGCGGGTGGTAGAACAGACGCTCTTGAGTTTCCCGGAAGTCGCTTCGGTCGCCCGCCGCACCGGACGCGCGGAACTGGATGAACATGCCCAGGGCGTCGAGGCCGCCGAACTGGATGTGTCCATCGTGATGAAGGACCGGAACAAGAGGGAGTTCCTCGAAGTGTTGCGCGCCGCCTTCTCGCAAGTGCCCGGCATGAACATCACCATCGGCCAGCCGATTTCGCACCGGATCGACCACATGCTCTCCGGCACGAGAGCGAACATTGCGGTGAAGATCTTTGGCAGCGACCTCTACCAACTTCGCGCGCTCGCCGAGAAGGCGCGCCAGTCCATGCAAGGTGTCGCGGGTGTGGTGGATTTGTCCGTCGAACAGCAAACCGAAGTGCCGGTGCTGAAGATCAAGTTCGAGCGCGAGGCGATTGCCCGCCATGCCCTGACCATCCGCGACGTGGCGAAAACGGTCGAAGCCGCGCTGCAAGGTGTGAAAGCCTCGCGTGTCCTCGAAGGCCAGACCTCCTATGACTTGGTGGTGCGCCTGGAGAATGCTGGGAGCTGGCAACTCGACACCCTCGGCGACTTGCTCGTGGACACGTCCGCTGGAGCGCGTGTGCCGTTGCGGTCCCTGGCGCGCATCCAACGCGACACCGGCCCGAACCAGATTCTGCGCGAACAGGTCGAGCGAAAAATCGTCGTGCAATGCAATGTCGCCGGACGTGACGTGACCGGCGTGGTCAACGACATCCAAAAACTCGTGAACCCGATTCTCTCAGCCACACCCGGCTACCGGGTGGAGTACGCCGGACAATTCGAGAGCGCCGCCGAAGCCGGACGCACGCTTACGCTCGTCAGTATCGGCGTGGTCATCGGCATCGGCTTCCTCCTGCACCTAGCTTTCCGCTCGGTGCGGGATGCCGCGCTCATCATGCTCAACCTTCCGCTCGCACTCATCGGCGGCGTGGCAGGCGTATTCGTGGGTGGCGGCGTGTTGAGCGTGGCCTCGCTCATCGGCTTCATCACCGTGTTCGGGATCGCGACGCGGAATGGCATCATGCTCGTCTCGCACATCCGACACTTGCAAGAGCACGAGGGCGTGACCGACTTCCGGGAAGCCGTGCGGCGCGGTGCCATGGAACGGCTCGTGCCGATCATGATGACCGCGCTCGCCGCCGGACTGGCGCTGATTCCGCTCGCGCTTGGCGGCGAGAAGCCCGGAAACGAAATCCAAACTCCGATGGCCATCGTGATTCTGTTCGGTCTGTTATCCTCAATGGTGCTAAACATGGTCATCGTTCCCGCGCTTTACCTTAAGCTAGGACGACCCTCGCCCCTTCAACCCAACTCCTGAAATGACTCAATACATCATCAAGATTCTGCTTACGACCGCGTTGGTCGTGGCCATTTCCGAAGTGTCGAAGCGAAGCTCCCTGATAGGCGGATTGCTGGCGTCACTCCCCTTGGTGTCCTTTATCGCGATGATCTGGGTCTATCTCGAAACCAAGGACTCCGCAAGGGTCGCCGCCCTTTCCATCAGCATCTTCTGGCTCGTGCTGCCATCGCTCGTGTTCTTTCTCGCGCTGCCGCCCCTGCTGCTGAAGCTGAGTTTCTACCTCAGCTTTACCCTGGCAACCGCCCTGATGCTGGGTTGCTACGGGGTGATGTTGATCGCGTTGAAGCGGTTTGGTGTCAGCCTGTGAGCTATCCGACTATGAAAACTTTGATTCTCCTAACCTTGCTCTGGGTCCTCGGCGGCGCGCCGGGTGCATGCGGTGCCACCAACCAGATCGACCTGCTCACCCTCGACCAAGCCCTGGAAATGGCCGAGCGGCGGCATCCCCAATTGGCTGAGACCCGGGCCCTGGTTGAAGCCGCCTCCGGTCGTGCCCAGCAGGCGGGAACCTTTCCGAATCCCGAAGCCATCCTCGGAGCACAGCAAATCCCGGTCCAAAGTTACCCCGTTCCTGACCGCCAATACGTCGCTGGCTTCGGTCAAACCCTCCCGCTTGGCAACCGGCTCTCCAAGGCTCGCGATGCGGAGCTGCTGGAGCGCGAGGTCCGCCTGCGAGGACTGGAGGGTGTATACCGCCAACTGCGCAAACGGGTGCAGGGCAGCTTTGCCACCGCTCTGTATCAGGAAAGTGCGTTCCAGGCCCAAACCCGAATCACGACAGGACTGGCCTCGGCGGTGGCCATCACCCAGGCACGCCTGGACGCCGGCGATGTCATTCCTCAAGACCTTGCCCGGTCGGAAATGGAATTGGCCCGCGCCGAAGTTGAGTTGCGGCGCAGCCAGTCACTTCGGAAGCAGGGCCTCCTTGCACTCTCCGCCGCCATGGGTGACCCGAATCTGGAAGTGAAATCAGTCGAAGGCAGCCTCGATGTCACCTTTGAAGTCGCAACCTTGGACTCGCTGGCGGCGAACCTTTCTTCGCAACCCGAATTGCGAGAAGCGGAGGCGGGGGTTCGCGCCAGCAATGCCCGAATTGACCTCGCCAAGGCCGAACGGATTCCAGACGTGAAGGTGGAGGCCCTTTACCACCGCCTCGAAGTCAGTGGACAGAATACCTTCGACCTGGGTCTCAGCATCCCGTTGCCCTTGTTCAACTGGAACCAAGGGCGGCTTCGCGAGGCGCGCTCCGTAGCCGTCGCGGCAGAAGCCAGGGCGCGCAATACGGCCAACGAATTGAACCTCAACCTACGCGAATCCCACCTCGCACTGACCACCGCCTTGGATAACCTCACCACCTTCAGAACCCAGATCCTGCCCCGTGCCGAAACGGTCTTAAAATCGGCCGAGCTGCGGTATTCGGCCGGTGATAGCGCCTTGACTGACGTTCTTCCGGTCCGGCGGGACTGGGCTGCCGTTCACTTGAGTTATCTGGAGACCTTACGTGAGGTCATGCAGTCGTGGGCGGAAGTGTCCAGTTTCTTGACTCAGACCACGAAGCGCTAGCCCACCCAGTGGCCCTTAAGCAATTGCAGCAAAACCATCTGCCGGGCTTCCTCGACCGCAACGGACCTCTCGCGAAGGCATTGTCGAGATTGAGAGTCGAGCAGAAGCGTGTGAAGGTAGTGCTCTTGGTTCAAGAGCTCATCGTGCCGCGGTCGCTTACTTGCAGCGGCAGAATTACGGCGAAAGTAGATCCTTTGCCCGGCTCGCTGGTTACGGCGAGGTCGCCCCCCATCAGACGGCAAAACTGCCGGCTAATCGCCAGCCCCAGCCCGGTGCCGCCATACTGCTGGGCCGTGGCATCCGTCGCCTGCTGATAGGGCTGGAACAGGCGCTGCATCTGCTCACCCGTCATACCAATGCCGGTGTCGGTCACCGCGATCTCAAACCGTTTCACGTCGCCGTCGGCAAGTTTCCGAAAGGAGAGGGTGATCGCTCCATTCCGGGTGAACTTCCCGGCGTTGCTGATCAGGTTCATCAGGATCTGCTTCAGTTTCGTCGCGTCGGCGCGGACGATTCCGATCTCGCTATTGGATTGCACCGTCAACTGATTTCCATTGCGCCGAACCAGGGGTTCCACGTCCTTGCCCAGTTCGACCACCAATGGCACGAGCGCAAACTCCTCGAGGTTGAGCGGCATTTTACCCGCTTCGATCTTGGAAAGGTCCAGCAAGTTGTTAATCAAGCCGAGAAGATGTCCGCCCGCGCTGCGGATGCGCGTGGCGTCATCGCGGCTCTGCGCCAGCGTCTCATCCGTCAAGCCGTCGACCAGTTCCTCGCTGAAGCCGATGATGGCGTTGAGCGGCGACCGCATCTCATGGCTGATGAACGAAAGAAACCGGCTCTTGGCTTCGTTGGCTTCGTTGGCTTTTGCCTCGGCTTGTTTGCGTCGCTCGACCTCTGCCAGCAGTGCGGAATTCTTCAGCGCCAGCTCCTGGATGCTGCCCTCCAAGGCGCCGGTCAACGTGCGGATTCTCACGTGCGTCTCCACCCGCATCAGGACTTCCTCCGCCTTGAACGGCTTGGTGATGTAATCCACTCCGCCCGCTTGGAACCCTTTGACCAGGCTGTCCGGATCGTCATTGGCCGTTATGAAAATGACCGGGATCTCGGCTAGGCCGGGCATGCCTTTAAGTTGGCGACACGCTTCGTAACCGTCCATCTCCGGCATATTAACATCCATGAGGATCAAGTTCGGCCGCGCGCGCGCGGCCACTTTCAGGGCCGCGGCACCGTTCGGGGCCAGCAGCACTTCGTAGCCTTTCGGTTCAAGCGTCGCGCCCAGCAAGTTGCGATTGGCCGCGATGTCATCCACCACCAAAATGGAACAGCTCACACCACACCGCCTTTCTCTTTTACTTGTTCAAGGAACGCACTGACCCGATCCAAATCCCCCTCATGCACCAGTCGCTTCAGTTGCTCCGCGGCTTGCCGGCCGGTCTCCCCATTCTGCTCCAACGGCTCAATTGCTTTCTTCAGTCCCGTCAGGCTGTAACGATCCGCCGCTTCCTTCAGCGTCTCCCACACCGCCAGCGGGATCGAACACTTTGCCGCATCCAGTTCCTTCCCTGCTGCGGCGTTGCCGCCGCCGGGCTCATCCGCGTAGTCAAAGTCCACATGGAGCAACTGCTTGAGGCTCGCGCACACATCCGGAAACCGAAACGGCTTCGAGAGAAAGTTGTGGAAGCCGGCCGCCATGTGCCCGGCCTTCTCGTGCTCCAGCACCGATGCCGTGATCGCCACGATCTTGATCTTGTCCGGACCGTGCTCGGCAATGATCTTGCGCGTCGCTTCCGCCCCGTTCATGCCCGGCATCCGGATGTCCATGAAGATGATGTCGGGCAGTTCCTCCTTCACCCGGTCAAACGCTTCCAAGGCGCTCTCGGCCAGGCGCACCTGACACCCGATGCCCAGCAGCAACTGCGAGAGCACGTCGCGGTTATTCTGGTTGTCATCCACCACCAGCGCGTTGACCCGGCTGCCAGCGGCCAGCCGCACCACGTCACGGGCCTCCGTGACCCGATGCTTTTCCAACTGACCTTGCGCGGGCGGCAGTTCGATCTCGAAATAAAACCGGCTTCCCTTCCCCAGGGTGGATTCCAGTTTCACGTCGCCGCCCATCAATTCCACCTGCCGCCGCGAGATCGCCAGTCCCAGCCCGGTGCCACCCTTTTTCAAACCGGCTTCGGATTGCTGGAACGGTTGGAAGATTTCCTTTTGATCCGCCTCGGAAATGCCCGGCCCGGTGTCAATGACATCGAATCGATACACGCTGGCACCGCGTTGCGGCGCGGCCCCGCTTTCAGGGACGCGCGGCAGCGCATCCCTACCCTCCTGATTCACCGGCTGGATCTTCAACGTGATCTCGCCCTGGTCGCTGAACTTCACCGCGTTGCCCAACAGGTTGATCAACACCTGGCGCAGTTTGCCTTCATCGCCGCGCACCGGGATCGGTCCATCGGCGAACGCCACCACGTTGAGTCGGAGTTCCTTTTCCTCGCAACGCATCTTGAACATCGCTGCAATGCCGGCGATCAGATCGTTCAAATCGAAATCCGACGGCTGCAATTCCATCCGGCCCGCCTCGATCTTCGAGAGGTCAAGGATGTCGTTGATCATGCCCAGCAAATGGTCGCCGCTCTTCTCGATGGTCTCGACCGACTGCCGATGCTTCGCGGGCAGGTCCTTGTCGCGCTTGAGAATCTGCGAGTAACCCAGGATCGCGTTCATCGGTGTGCGAATCTCGTGGCTCATGTTCGCCAGAAACAGGCTCTTGGCTTTGTTGGCCGCGTCCGCCGCTTCCTTCGCCGACTGGAGTTGCGAGTTGGACTCGGCGAGTTGGGCCGCTTTGGCCTCGACCGCTTCACGCGCGTGTTGCGCCTGTTCGAGCATCTGCTCCCGCAACTGTTCGGACTCACGCTTGCGGCGGATGACCAGCGACCGGGCGACAAACGCCCAGCCAATCAAACCCAGCAACGCGCCCCCCGACGGCACCATGATGAAGGCATTGGCAAACCACGGGGGCACGACCTGCAACACCACGCGCGCCGGCGCGGAGTAATTCAGGTCGCGATCAATCGCCTGCACAAAAAACGTCCACGCGCCGGCGCTCGCCGCGGTCCACGGGAACTGCACAACCCGCGAAGGCTCGCTCCATTTCGCGTCGGTCTTCGCCGGCGCGCCGGCCACGTCCCCCGGCAGGAGCGTCCAGCGGAACTGCTGATTCTCGGGGCGGGTGCGGTAATCAATGCTGGAGAACTTGATCGTGACCAAACGGCCGGCCGTGATGGAGGGCAGATTGGTAAGCGCTTCGTAAAGCCGGTCGGTCTGGACGCTCACTCGCGGCGACTTCAACTCCAGTTTGCGCGGTTGAAACTTCACGAGGCCATTGTCCGTTGACAGCCACATCGCACCACCTTCCGCTTTTTCGATCTGCCGCACGACGTTGTTGGGCAACCCATCGCGTTCATCCAGCGAGGACCAGGCGATGCCATCGTAGCGGGTGAAGCCGCGTTCCGTCGCAAACCACAGCAACCCCGCTTCGTCGCGAAACATCTGGCGGACGTTGTTCTGGGCGAGCCGGCCCCGCGCGGTGGTGAAAGGCTCGAACTTCTGCGTCCGCGGGTCATAGCGGCAGACGCCATTGTCGGCCATGATAAACCAGGTGATACCGTCCGGCTCGCAAAAAACACCAGCAACCCTGTTATCCGGCAGGCCGTTCGTGGTCGTCAATGTCTGGAATGTTTTTCCGTCATAATGGCTGACGCCAAAGGAATTCGTCTGAAGTTGCTTCAAATTGGTGGAGAGAGAATTGGGCAAATCATGCATCATGAAAGCCATTAAAAATTCTTCTCTCAAATCCCGCCGCAAATTCGACGAAACCTTCAAGCGCGAAGCGGTCAATAACTGGCTCGCCAGTGGCAAGTC
>CAMAUY010000105.1 GCA_945861565.1 Akkermansia muciniphila | reverse complement strand
TCATGGCTTCAAGAAGCCATGCGCTTACTTTCAAGCGTGGCCATTGTGAAAAATCAGCCGAGTTCTCAATATCCCGCCTGCCTATTGTTCTTCCGCGGGTCCATCCTTCAACCAATCCGGCCAATCCACTTTTCTTGAAACTGCCCTGGTGAACGCTCTCCATCGAGATTGGGATGTTGCCGGCGGATGGGACTTTCTCATAAAGTGCACCGAGGTGTACCGTTCACTGTGTGGGAGAAACAATACACACGCCGGCTGTGAGTGCAAGCGGGACTGCCGCGAGCGCGAGATGTGAGCCTCCCTGTTTCTGGTTTTGGTAAACTCCAGCAGAAAATGTCCAATCTTGGCGCGACCAACCGGGCCACACTGAACCTAGGTCACTCTACACATCTATCCGCGCCGCCACGTCGCGGTGAAGCAGTGCAAGCGCGCCGTCGAAAGTGATCAACTTCCCCCGTCGCCGCCGCGCCATCTCGGCCAACCAGGCATCGGTGACCTGCCGGTGTCCTTGAATATACCGGGAGGAAACCTCCTGGAAGGAAAACCCGTCTTCCCAAAATACATGACGAGGATGACGGGCGATCTGTTTGAGTGAATTCCAAGCGGTGTCTGCTGATTTGTCGACCGCTGTCAGCATATGAACTCGCAGCAGGGTGCCTTGGGTGACCGTGCAGGTGGCAAATTTTGCGGGAAATTGTTCAAACCAAGCCACCGCAACTGCATGATGAATATGTCCTTCGAGAACCAGGGCAGCCAGCACATTGCCGTGCAGCAGGCCGATCATACACCCTCTGACTCGAGTCCATACACTTCCTCCGACGTGAAAACGCGGTCACACGCGATTACGGGCAGTCCGGTGGACGATTTCCTACCTCGCTGCTTGGCTTGCGAATGCTGAGCGGGGGCCAAGGCGCGTCCGATCAACTCGTTGACAACGCCACTGATCGAACCATCGCGTTCCCGCGCCAGGAACGTCACGGCGGCGTAATGGTCTTCGCTAAGATGATGGTCAACCGCATGCACCATCGTGGTGCGGTGGTGCGGTGGTGCGGTGGTGTCAAGGTTACCGAAGCCATTCTAAACGTGATAACGACTGAGGCGACGGCACGCCGTCTCATTTTCTACATCAGGGCTTCCCTGGCTTGGGAGGTGCTTTGGCGAGCTTTTTAACCTCATCGGCCAGTCGAGCCATCTGTTTCTTGGGATCTTTGTTGAAGTCTTTCAGGCAACTCTTGCAGCAGAGCTGAATTGTTTGGCCCTTGTAAACAAACGCGTGCGGCGTCATCCCGCTCCCCTCAAATTTCTCCCCCGAGATCAGGCAGAAATCGAGCGGGTAGGGGATGGCTTTCTCGGCTTTCGGTGCCGTCGTGGCGTTGGCGGTTACTGGAGCCGCGGAAGCCATGGAGCCACCGGTCAGAAGAACCGCCATGGCGATGATCACCGAAGCGGAGCCGCTCCTGCCCCCGAAAACCGGATTCCCAGGATGGAGGACATCGCACCCACTGTTGGTTACGTCGGGTCGAAACACAGAATTTGAATTCATCGGAGTATTATTTTGATTTAAAGATCCACGCGACCACCGAGTGGAAAACCGAACGCTGAACGACTCGCTCCTGGATAACTTTATTGGGTTGTTGGATCGTTCTATCGTTCGTTCCTAAACCTTGGACACCTATCGCTCCGGCTAGATCGGTTGTCAACCCGGGCGGATTCTGTCCCGAAGGGACAGACCTGGAGTTTGGCCATTTTTTAAGGGTCGCAGAGCAACTGTGCCGTGATTTATCTGGCTACGAATCCCAACGGGATTCCGTCGCGAAGCCCAGGGTTGCGAGGGACGAGCTACCCTGGGAAATGATCGCCGCGCGGAGCTCAACCCCAACGGGGTTGCGTCTCAATCCCAAACATAACGTTCATCCCACTCGACCTCGTGTTTGCGCCCTCAACTGGAATTTTCCTGCACTCTTCCTCTCGCTTCGCATCCGTGGAATTCGTAAAAGTTTAGCCGCGGCCCGTCTCCATCCATCGAAGCCTAACTCATTTCGTGCATACTGCTGCTGTTTCCCGCTACGCCTGGATCGTGGTTGCCCTGCTGTTTCCGGTTGTTCTGCTCAACTACCTCGACCGGCAGATGCTCGCCACGATGAAATCGTCGATGGTGGCAGACATTCCCAGCATCGCAAACCGCGCGGATTGGGGCCTGGTGCTCGGGTCCTTCAAGTGGGTTTATGCACTGCTCAGTCCGGTGGGCGGTTACATCGCCGATCGATACAGCCGCCGTCATGTAATCTGCGTCAGCTTGGCGACGTGGTCATTGGTCACATGGCTGACGGGATACGTGACGTCGTTCAATCAACTTATTGCCGCGCGCGCCCTGATGGGCGTGAGTGAGGCGTGCTATTTGCCGGCCGCCTTGGCGCTGATTACGGAATATCACCTCGGAGGTACGCGTTCTCGGGCGGTGGGCATCCATCAGACGGGTCTTTACCTCGGGTTGATAATCGGCGGGTACGCGGGGTATCTGGCGGATGCCCCGTCCTTTGGCTGGCGATGGGTTTTCAGCCTTAGCGGCATGATCGGTGTCGCGTATGCGATTCCGTTATTCACGTTGTTGCGCAATGCTCCACGCCTAGAGGAAAGCGCTCGGGATTCCGTGGCCCCGTTGGCAGCCACGCGCGAGCTGGTGGGCAATCCGAATTTTATCCTATTGGTGCTTTATTTTACGCTTCCGGCCATTGCGGGGTGGGTGGTGCGGGATTGGATGCCGGATATCCTCCGAGAAAAATTCCATCTGGGACAAGGCTCGGCGGGTGTCAAGGCCGTGGTCTATGTGCAAGTTGCATCCTTGATCGGCGCCGTCGTGGGGGGCGTGCTGGCGGACCGATGGATGCGGCGTTCCTGGCGCGGGAGAATTCGGATTAGCGCCATCGGGACCTTCCTCTTCCTCCCCGCCCTTTTTGGAGTAGGCAATGCCAGTTCCCTTTGGATCGCTGTCGCGAGCCTAATTCTGTTCGGAATCGGGTGGGGATTCTTCGACTGCAATAACATGCCGATTCTGTGCCAGATCACACGTCCCGAGGTGCGTGCGACGGGATATGGGTTCATGAATATGGTCAGCATCAGTTGCGGCGGTTTTGGAGACTGGGGATTTGGTGCCTTGCGCGATGCGCACGTGCCGCTGAATGCCATTTTTGGCACCTTCGCGGGCGTTGCTTTGCTCTCGGTGTTCATCGTGCTGCGGATCAGACCCACGGTGGATTCGCCATCCCCGACGCTGAAACCCACCTGAGCGTGCATCCCGAAGTTGTTGGAGAGGGTAGCGGACGCCGCGCTGCGGCGTCCCCGCGCCGTTCAGGCGCGGCACGAACCGCGCTGCGGCCCTGTCCGCCCGCTGAACACGGGGCGGGGTTGTCGCAGCGCGACAACCTCTACCAACAACTTCGGGATCCACCGCCCACCTAATCGGGGACGATCCCAGGATTGCATTTCGAGACGGGTTGGCTGTACTTGTCGGCCAACCCCAACCGTCGAGCAGGGAATCGACCCAAACCACCATGGCCTCCCAAAAACGCCCCGTTATCCGGCGGACAATCCCGTCGAAGAAAGTAACAACCCAGAGTGCCGCTTCCGGTCCGCCAAGGGTGGTGAATGCGAGGGAAAAAAGGTCCTCAAAAGCCCCCGCCGACGTCGACGGAAGACCCAAACTGGGGACGCCCTGGACGGTGTTGATTTATCTGGCGGGCGACGTGGAGGGCATGGCGGCTGCCATTCAGAAAGATTTGAAGGAGATCCTGGCGGTGGGGGTGGGGCGGAGCCTCGCGATTGCGGTGCAGCACGACGGGCCTGGAGGCACCACTCGGCATGTCGTCCGCGCGGATAATTCCCGGGGGCGTCCGGTGGTTGAAAAGCTGGGACGTCTCAATAGTGGCTCACGAGAGGTCTTCGCGGATTTTCTTCGCTGGGGACTGTCGGCGTGTCCGGCGGATCGGGTGGCGTTGGTGCTGAAGGGAATGAGTGCGCTGGTACCGGTGATGAATGACACGGAGGAGGAGGGTGAGAAACTGCGCTGCCGCGTCTTTACGATTTGTCGGGATGATCCAGCGGGGGGCTTTCTGGACGTCGCCGATATTGGAGAGGTGATCGGCCAAGTGTTGCAGGAGCAGAAGCGGGAGCAGTTCGAGCTGCTGGCGGTGGACAGCGGCACCACGCAATTCTTGGAATTGGCCTACGAGCTAGAAGGGAGGGTACAGGTATTGCTGGGGTCGCAGGTGCCGGCTCCGGGCACGGGGTGGAATTATACCCGGATTTTGCGCCGATGGCGGCAGGAGGTAACCGAAAAAGGGGGACGGCTTGACACCACAGCGCTGGCGGAGTTGCTCGTGGGTGAAATTCGGGCGTGCTACCGGTCGGTCGGTCTCGATCCGGGAACCGCGCTATCGGCATTGGATCTGCGCCGGCTCGATGAGGTGGCCCGCGCGGCGGACACCTTTTGCATCGGTCTGATGCAATCGCTGGGCGAGGGTTTGATCTGGGAGACGCGCCGGCTGCTCATGAGTGTATTTGATGCACACCGGGATTCCCAGCGGGGCGACGCGTACGATTGCGGGAGTTTTTTTATTCTGACATCGGTGGCCTTTGATGCGATGGCAGATGAGGCCTATCAGGGCTGGCTGGGGACATCCATCAAGCGGGCCTCTCCAGCGGAATTTTCTCGATTCACCCGCGCTATGATTCTGGCGATCGAGCCGTGGATTTACGGCACGGTCCCCGAAGAGATCTTCGATCGATGGGTTCGTGGTCTGGAAGCGCACGGAGTGATGGGGCTTAGTTCGGCCGCGCTGCGGGCCCTGCGGGTGTCCATCCGACCTCGGTTGAAGCGAGTATTTGAGCTGTTGCGGGCCGCCAGACCAGAAAAAGCCGGGGGGCAATTTCTGGAAGAGATTGGGAGACAGGTGGGTGATCGGCTTCGCTTATTGCGCGCGAATTCCAGGAACAGCGAGCAGCGGGTGTGGGCCGGACAGGTGGCGATTGGCCGGGACTTGATCGTGGAGCAGGCCATACGGGATGCATTTCAACTCCTGACGGTGGAGCGGCAGAGAGACTTGCTGCGACTCCGTAGCATTCAAGAAACCGCTCGCCGACTCGCTCAGCAGGCCCGTCAGACCGCGTCCGCGTTATTGGGAGATGTTGTTGCGGGTGAGGGTAACGGCTTCGGGGCGGCCGCCGCGCCGTCGAATTTGCGCGCGGGGATGATCCTTCCGGTCGATCGGAGCGATCCGGCCGAGCGGGGCTGGCCGCGTTGGTCGGGAGTTTCCCTCTATCGCCCGCCAAAGCTCGACGAGTTGATGAGCGCGAGCTACCGGCGATTCGCGTTCCATCATCGGGTGCACTGGGCGGCGATGCTGGGGGCTGCCAACCTGATCCACGATCATCCGAGGGCGCTTTGGCGGTTGGTCAGCTCCCTTCTCGCCACCGGGGCGGCGGGCACCCGGCGGGATTTGCTTCGACGTCTGACGGGTCCGGACTCCGTGATCTGGGGACTTCGCGAACAGTTTCGCGTGATGGCTCCCGCGCCGGCTTTGACCTTGTCGCTCGAGCGCCGGCGAGGTCTGCAAGGCGGCGGCGCGCCGATGGCAGGACCCGAGGCAAGCCGGGAGAACTATCTCCTCCGGCTGGAATCGGTTTCCCGCGGTGCGGTCATCACCGAACAACTCAGTCGGGTGCAACCTCAGGTCATGGATCGAGCACTGCAAGGGCTCGCTGAATTGCTGGGGAGCGAGGCAGTGACGGGTGAGATGTTGCGCCGCCTGCGAGCCATCGGCGGTGTACTGGGCGAAGATGTGTTTCAGGCCTTGGGCGCCGAGTTGGAGGATGAGCGGCGGCAAGCGCTCGAAGGGGCCTCGGGCACTCACGTCCATCTACAGTTGCAGATTCCGCGCGAGTTGATGCGGTATCCGTGGGAATTGATGCATCATCGCGGGGAATGGCTGAGCGAGCGGTTTGCGGTCGGGCGTCAGGTGTTCATGGAAACGGGAATGGCCCGACGCGTCACGCGACGTCAACAGGGTCGGATCCGGCCCTTAATTATTGGAGATCCTGTTTTCGACGCCGTGTTGAACTGGCCCCAGTTGCCGGGAGCTCGAACCGAGGCGGAACAAGTTGCCGGCTGGTTTGAGCGGCTGCGAGCCGACCTGGGTGACGTCATCGATTTTGATCGGACGCGGGACACGCGGATTGCCACCCGGCTGACCGCCGCCGAGTTGCGAGATCTATTGCGGAGTGGCGAATACGACATTGTGCACTTCGCTGGACACGGGCTTTTTCGGGGTGACGATCCGGAGACGAGTGCATGGCTGGTGAGTGATGGGGAGCTGTGGGCGCTAGAGATTCGCAATACGCTTGCCGACAGTGCGGCTCCGCCGTGGTTGGTATATGCGAATGCCTGCGAATCGGCCATGGAATCGGATGGGCCGCGACGGCAGTATCAAGGTAACGTGTTTGGCCTCGCGACGGCTTTTCTGAATCAGGGTGTGGCGGCGTATATCGCCCCGCTTTGGCCGATTGATGACCTCCTTGCCCAACGGATTGCCCTCGACTTCTACCGGTCCCTGCTCTGTGACCGAGCAACGCTGGGCGAGGCGTTACGGAGGGCCAAGGCCGAAGCCCGCCGCATCACGTATCCGGACGATTCGAGTAACGCTGCGGGGGACGATTCAACCTGGACGGGATTAGGGTGGGCCAGTTTGGTTCTTTACGGCGATCCCACCGAGGAACTTTTTCAGGCATTGGCAGGCTCCGGTTCCAAGGCATCCGAACAGGACGAGCCGGCGTATTCACCGATTCCTCCCGGGGAGGGGCGGGGAAACGCCGGGAAGCCATTGACGGGTTCCGAGGGAAGATATTTGCATGCGCCGGATCATCTTTTGACGCGATGGGTCCGGGGTCCGGGGTGGGAAGACGCCGCAGCGGACCGTGGTCTCGAGGGGCCCACGACGGGGGGCCAGCAGGTTCTGGAACTGGTGGAAGAAGCGGGATTTCGGCGATGGCAGGTTCGGAGTACGGGTGTCGCGGGTACGCGCGGGCTAGAGGGGGGCAGCCGTGGTGACAGGGTCAAGGGTCTGCGCGGTTCATGTCTGAAGGAATTGCTTTCCGACGACCGGTTGCGGCATCAGTTACCCAGTCGGCGCGGAATCATTCGGATTCTTGGGGGTTGGATTTTGGGCGGCATTGCCGGTGCGGTGGAAGCCTACGACAAAGATCAGGTGAAAAAGGAAGGGCTACTCTGCATCCCTAGCGCAGATCCGCGAGATTTTCGACCGGCGGAGCGTAAGGATGTTCGGGCATCTTCGGACACAGGGCGGCCGGACCGATTGCTCCTGCTCGTCCACGGAACGTTTAGTAAAACAGCGTCACCGGTGGTTGGCTTCGGTCCCGCGTTTTTGAAATGGGCTCGGGAGAAATACCACGTTGTGCTCGGATTCGATCACTGGACGCTATCGAAGGATCCTGAGGCCAATGCCCGGCTGCTGGTCGAGCAGCTCCGCAGTCTGGATGCAACCCTGCTGACGGGCCGGCGGATTGACGTCATCGCCCACAGTCGGGGCGGTCTCGTCGCCCGGGCATTTACCGAACTCTTGAGCGAGGGCGAATCGGCAGTGCGGAACCTGATCTTTATGGGAACCCCCAATTGTGGCACCGATCTGGCGAATCCGGAGAACTGGGGAACCCTGGCCGATACACTGGTGAACATGACCGGGTTGGATCCCACCGGGTTTTTTGGAAAATTGGCTGGGCTGTTGGCCGAACTGGCAGTCCGCGGGGCGGAAACGGATATCCCGGGACTTCTTGCGCAAAATCCGAACGAGTCGAATTCCCCGGGTTCCTTCCTCTCTCGGCTCCAGCAGAAGGCGGGGATTGTGGGGCTCGGCGAGCCGGGCGGAACTCGTATCCGGCATTCCGTGATCGCTGCCGATTTTGAACCGGGTCCGATGACACCCAATATGGCTGGCCTGCTCAAGAAGGCGAAGGAGCTTGGATTCGATTCGGCAGCCGATGCGTTGTTCGCCGATTGCAATGACCTCGTGGTCAACACCGCCCACACGTGGTGCCTGGATCAGGGGCGGGAAAAGAAGACCGGACTTCCAGCGGGTCTGGATCCGGAACGCGTTCTGGTTTTCTCGCCGGAATCTTCGGCGATAACGCTGCCGTTGGGTATTGAATCCGTGATCACCCGCGGGGTGCATCACTGCAATTTGTTCAATCAATCCGTTGCGCAGGACCGCATCAAAAAATGGCTCAGTGAATGATGGCCGCCGCGTCGCTGCCTGCTGCGGTGCACCCTGTGAGATCCTGCTTTTCCAGACCGCTTCTAAGAGGAGTCCCCAGGCAGTTTCTCACGCGCGTCAGCATCCGCGCGATCCGCGTTGCGCCGCAGCAGATGCCGGGTCGCCATGCCCAGGCGATGGCCGATCTGCTGCTCTTCATCCACCACCACCGAGGCACCGGCAGCGACGATCTCATGGGCGAAGCGGTGGTATCGGGCGCGCGCGACGATGGGCAGGCCAGGCGCCAGGCTGCGGATCTGGTGGATCACCGCGGTGACCGTCTGGTGATCAGGCGACGCCACCACCACCGCAACCGCGTCGCGCACGCGCAGGTGATCGAGGAGATCGCGATTGCGCGCATCGCCGATCACCGCCGTCAGCCCGCGGTTCCGCGCCAATTGCGCGTTGGCGGCCTGGAAATCGATCACCCCATTCGTTGAAACGCGCTCATCTGAAGGTGATTCAAATTCGTGGAGAGAGAACGGGGTAAATCATGTGGCATGAAAGGTATTAAGAATTTTTCTCTCCAATCCCGCCGCAAATTCGACCAAATCTTTAAGTGCGAAGCGGTCAATAATTGCTGCCTTCGAGGATGGCGACCGCCGCCGCATAGACGGCCGTATGAGTAAGACTTAGGTGCAGGGTCTGTCCACCGCGCCGGGCCAGCAGTTCTCGGCTCGATCCGTGCAGTTCCACGATCGGCTGGCCCGATGCCAATCGCACGACTTCGATGTCCTGCCAGCCCAATTCTGCGCCGATGCCCGTGCCGAACGCCTTGCTGACCGCTTCCTTGGCGGCGAAGCGAGCGGCCAGGAAAGGGCCCGGTTGGGCATGACGGGTGCAGTAGGCGATCTCGTTCGGGTGGAAAATTCGCTTGAGAAAGCGGTCCCCAAACCTTGCATAGGAAGCCGTCACCCGTGAAACTTCGATCACATCGATCCCGATGCCGAGAATCATAGCGGATGGGTGCAGATCGGTGGGACGGAATTCATCCGGTATAGCCCTTCATGGCGGCGAGCATCTCCCGGACCGCCGTGGCAAGGCCGGTTTCAATCGCCCGGCTTACGAGGCTATGTCCAATATTAAGTTCGACCAAATGAGGAACGCCGTGGAGGAGCGGGACATTGCGGACATTCAATCCGTGCCCGGCATTGACCCGGAGTCCGAGTTGGTTCGCCCGCCTAGCGGCGGCGGCGAGTCGATCGAGTTCCCGGTTCCGCTCGGCCGTTTGTTCGAAGTGTTCCGCGTAACTGCCGGTGTGCAACTCGATGAATTGCGCGCCAATTTCGGCGGCGGCCTCGACTTGACAGCCCACCGGCGCGATGAAAAGGCTGACTTCGATCCCGGCGTTGTTTAGCCGGAGACAGGTTTCGGTCAGCGCCGAAATTGCCGCGGCCGCATCCAATCCTCCCTCGGTGGTGACTTCCTCCCGGCGTTCGGGTACGAGGCAAACAATTCCCGGATGAACATCGAATGCGATGGCGATCATCTCCGGCACGTTGGCCATTTCCAGATTGAGGCGGGTGCGGATTTCCCGGCTGAGACGTTGGATATCGCCGTCGATGATGTGGCGGCGATCTTCGCGGAGATGGGCCGTGATCCCGTGCGCTCCAGCGGCCTCGCAAACAAGGGCAGCCGCGACCGGATCCGGTTCTCCGTTGGGTTGTCCGCGGTAGCGAGCCTGCCGGAGGGTGGCCACATGGTCGATGTTGACTCCGAGCTTGAGCATAGGGGAATCCGTTAGGGAAGAGGCAGGAGGGACGGTCTCGGTGCCATACCTCTAGGCCTCACAGCGAACGGGGCGTCGAGCCAGCGGACCCATTGCATGAGCTCGAACCCGGTGAAACCGAGGGCGGACTTTCGATTGAGCTCCAAGTCGGCAGGGCCGGTCTGCAGGACTTCGGTTGAGGCGTTGCGATCTTCCAATGGGAGGGCGGCCAACCACGCGTTGGCCGGAGACTTCGCCTGAATGAGGCCCCCCAGCGTGAACACATCCAAAGTCTGCAGGAGTTGGCGCCAGTGGCCGACTGTTTCCTCCGTGTTTTCCCAACTATACGCGACGAGATTGGTGCGCTGAAGCTGGGCTACGAGCGCATCCGGTGGAGGATTCGTCGATGGAACACCGGGGGAAAATCCGCCGAAAACCCAACCTCCATTCGTTGTATCGATCGGCAGCAGGAAGGGAGTGATCGGAGGTCCTCCGGACAGGCTAATCCAGAAAGTGTGTTTCTCGACGAGATGTTTGATCGAGCCCATCACCCGGGGGAGTCCATTGGTCGGAACGAACAGCAGGCGCAAGCGATCGGCGAGGGTGTCGACCGTCTGGTTGGGGGACTCCGCGGGCAACGAGTAGAACAGGCGGAACGGAGATCCAGGCTGCATCCAGACGAACATTTGGTCCGGGGCGTTGCTCAATTGGAGTGAGCCAAACCAGGAGGCATTCTCGATGACGGGATGGATCCCCCGCGCGGCGCTAAAGCTGACCAGAGGATCACGAACGACTTGGGGAAACTTCCAAGGGGCCAAGTGCAAGTCAAGGGTGGCGGGAAACTTGAGACGAAGGGTGGTACGAAGATTGTCATTGGTCGCTAGAATGGAGAATTCGCCCCGGGCGGGTGAGAAGAGCCACTTCGGCCAAATTCCGGCGGGCCATTTCGCGGCGTCAAACGTTCCAGAAAATAGGGACACTGGCATCGGGGTATGAATCAATTCGTGAGCGCGCGCGAGGCCGGAGGCACCCGTTCCCGCCAGCAGCCAGCCCTGGGTGGATTCGAGTTGGACGGGCGGGGATGCAACGGAAGCCAGGCCATTGCTCCAGGCCCCGGTGTCCGGCGATTCGATCCGGATGGCGAACGCCCACTGAGTGCGGCTCTGAATCTCACCAACACTTTCGGCGGCGAGGAATTGGCGTACCTGCGGCACGAGGGTGGCGATTTCGGCCGGCAGGGGATTCGTTTCGCCGCTTCTGAACGAGACGATTTTTCGCACCAGGTTTGTGGCCAGCAGAGCGGCGACCGGCTCCGAGTTGGTCGCGTTCACCGATTTCTGAAGGAGCGGAGCATTGGTCTCCTCGGCGAGGCGGCGTGCGCCGGCAAAGTGCCATTGGAATGCCGGCCGTGGCGGGGCTGTTGGCGGCTGAGATGGCAAAGGTCTTGCCTCGGCGGCAGCGACACGGTCACCGCAGCGGCCACTTAACAGGGCCGTCAGCAAGAGGCATACGAGAGGTAGCGAGCGAAACATGCGCCGCAGTCATTGCCAAACTGGGAGATTGATTGCAATCGCGCTTTCCAGCCGACTCGAATCGCTTCCAGACTTCCGCCCGGACAATGCACACCGACGAACCACTCGCGGGCGAACTTTGGCGAGTACTGGACACCGGCCCGGGCGAGCCGGCGTGGAATATGGCGCTGGATGAGGCCCTGCTGGAGCACGGGAGTTTGGATCCCCGTGCCGTCCTCCGATTTTATGCCTGGGATCGCCCAGCAGCCACGTTCGGCTACTTGCAACGATATCAGGTAATTTCGGAACTCACCGCGTTGCGCCCCCTGATCCGACGATGCACGGGCGGCGGACTCGTGTCACACGCGGCCGACTGGACCTACAGTGTGACGGCACCGGCCGGGCATCCTTGGTATCGGCTGAAGGCCGTGGCGAGTTATTGCCGTTTGCACGAGTGGCTGTGCGCGGCATTTCGGAGAGTTGGCGTCGTAACCGAACTGGCGGCAGTGACGGATCCCGTTGGCCCAGGGCAGTGCTTCATTGGATCCGAAGAGGCGGATCTATTGTTGCAGGGACGAAAGCTGGCGGGGGCTGCCCAGCGGCGCAATCGGCACGGGTTGCTGATCCAGGGTTCGGTGCAACCGCCGCCGCCAGAGGTTCCCGTTGAAGCGTGGCGGGCCGCGATGATTTCCATCCTCCGGGAGCAGGGGGCTCGAGTGGAGGTCGTTCCAGGACCAAGCCCACTAGAAGTGGCTGTTGGCGATGCTGCCCGGCGCCTGAACGAGACCAAGTATTCGCGGCCGGAATACCTGCAAAAGCGATGACCGGATGAATCGGGAGAAAAATGGCTGGCGAGGTCATCCAACGGGCGTCGTCGGACCGATTACGAAACCAGCCCCTTTTGCGCGAGCGGGTTATGGCGCGCACGGGGTCAGAGCGGGTTCCCGATTGAATCGGATGTGTCCGGAGTGCCAGCATTCGGCATGGTCATGCTAACGCCATCGGAGATTCAAACCGCGGTGCGCGCCGCCCTGCAGGAGGACATAGGGGACGGGGATGCCACCACGCTGGCATGCATTTCTGAGAATTCGATTTCTCGCGCGGAAATGAATGCTCGTGAGCCCCTGGTGGTCGCGGGCTTGGCCTTTGCGGAAATGGCTTTCCGGGAGTTATCGCCCGGCCTGCGGGTGATTCGTCCCGTGCAGGACGGTGCCAGGGCCAATGCCGGGCAGGTGCTCTTAACGGTGGAGGGATCCACTGCCGCAATTCTCGCGGCGGAACGGGTTGCGCTGAACTTCGTACAACGGCTTTCGGGCATCGCGAGTCTCACCGCAAAATTTGTCGATGCCGTGGCGGGAACGTCCGCCCAGATTCTGGACACGCGGAAGACGACGCCTGGTTGGCGTCGGTTCGAGAAATATGCGGTCGCCTGCGGCGGCGGTACCAATCATCGAGTCGGCCTTTTCGATTTGATTCTTATCAAGGACAATCACCTCGCCGCCCTCCGCGATGAAAAGCCCAATGCCGTGGCGGCAGCCGTCGGCCGTGCCCGACGTCTCTATCCCCAGTTGCGGGTCGAGGTGGAAGCCGACCGGTTGAGCCAGGTGCATCAGGCGGTCGACGCAGGGGCGGATATCATCCTTCTAGATAACATGACACCGTCCCAACTGCGGGCGGCGGTGGCGGTGGTCGCAGGCCGTGCCCGCACCGAGGCGAGCGGCGGCGTGCGTCTCGAGACGGTGCGAGTCCTCGCCGAAACCGGGGTGGACTTTGTCTCCGTCGGGGCACTTACTCACTCGGCGCGCGCCATGGACATTGGACTTGATTTTACCCTATGACATCCGACGCGCGCATTCTCACCGCATTGCGATCCGCTCCTGAATCCGGTGTCTCGGGTGCGACTCTCGCCAGCGAATTGGGGGTGAGCCGAGCGGCGGTCTGGAATCACATCGAGGAATTGCGGAAATTGGGGTACGACATCGAGGCGAGTCCGCACCATGGATACCGCTTGCGGCGGGTCCCGGATTGTCTGCATGCGGATGACTTGATCTCGCGACTTGGACCGGTGAAGTGCATTGGCAGAGATATTCGCGTTTTTAGCCAAACCACTTCCACCAACGATGTGGTGGAAAAACTGGCGCGGGATCATGTCTCGGAGGGGATTGTTGTATTCGCCGAGTCACAAACGAGGGGGCGGGGACGTCTTGGCCGCCAGTGGGTGTCGCCCGCCGGCAAAGGTCTTTGGTTCTCCGTGTTACTCCGTCCCAAACTTCAGGTTTCGGCGGCAACACAGTTGACCGTCACCACGGCGGTGGCGGTGGTCCGCGCCATCGAGCGGGCAACGGGTTTGCATCCGGAGATCAAATGGCCGAACGACATCGTCTTCGGAACACGGAAGTGTGCGGGCATCCTCCTCGAGCTCGGAGCCGAACTCGATCATATCCGGCATGTTGTTCTTGGAATTGGTGTGGACGTAAATCTGACCTCGGCGGAGTTCCCCGAGGAACTGCGCCCAGTGGCGACGTCGTTGCAGGAGCAGTTGGGGTGCCCGCTGGATCGTGCGGCGCTTGCGGTGGCTCTGCTCCGGGAGTTGGAAGCGGCGTACGCCCGGTTGCGGGCCGGCGATTTCCTCGAAATCGGGGACGAATGGATGCGGCGTTGCTCGACACTTGGCAAGCGAGTGTCGATCCGCATGGCGGACCGTGTGGTTCGGGGGTATGCCGAAGCTCTCGATGAAGAGGGAGCTCTTCGCGTCCGGACCGAACATGGACGTCTCGAACGAATCATTGGCGGCGACGTGACACTCGATTTATAGCCCGAAACCTTTTTCAATCCATGAGCAAACAAAGGGTCGAACGCCTCCTGCTGATCGATATTGGAAATACCCACACTCACGTAGGCCTTGCCACGGTGCGGCGGATCGTCAAGACGCGCGACTTCGAAACCACACAAGTGCTGGCGGGGTGCGTGAACTCCAGCCTGGCGCAATTCATCGGCGGGCGGGGAATCACAGCCGCCTGTCTTTGCAGCGTCGTGCCGCGAGCCGTCCAGCCGATGCAGCGCACGTTGCGAGAGGGATTCGGGGTGACAGCGCTCCCGTTGACACCGAAGACGGTGCGCGGTGTTGGCATTCGATACCGGCGTCCGGATTCGATTGGGCAGGATCGACTCGCGAATGCCGTGGCGGTGCGGGCCGCGTTCGGCGCACCCGCCGTTGTGGTTGATTTCGGAACGGCGGTCACGTTTGACGTTGTTGACGCACAGGGAGACTACGTCGGTGGCATCATCGCCCCGGGATTGGCGGCGATGACCGATTACTTGCACGAAAAAACGGCACTGCTGCCAAAGATCCGCATTCGCGAGCCTGGACGCCTTATCGGTCGTAACACGGAAGAGGCAATGCTAATCGGGGCCGTCCACGGCTACCGCGGGCTCGTGCGGGAGCTGATCGGCGGATTGAAGCGGGAACTTGGCGTCCGACGCCTCCCGGTGGTGGCCACGGGCGGGTACGCGCGGTTGATCGCCCGCGGGCTCCCGGAAATTGATGCCGTCCGCCCTTTCCTAACTCTTGAAGGTTTGCGGTTGACCTGGCTGGCGCACAAAAAGGCCGCCGCGTGACCGAGTCACCGGATCGCTCTCGGGAGTGAGCCGCTCCTGGCTTCCGACAGGTGAGGGTCTGGTGCAGGGCACTGACCTCTGGAATTTGGCTTTCTCTGGCTTTCCTTCGTCGGAAACTTTGTCGGAAACTTTGTCGATCTGAAAATTGGCGACAGGAACTTCAGACAGGGCAGTTTCAAGAAAAGTGGTTTGGCCGGATTGGTTGAAGGATGGACCCGCGGAAGAATTATAGGCAGGCGGGATAATCGACGGGATCGAAGACTTCAAAATGATCGCCGTGCCGCCACTCTCGCTGGAGCACCTTCAACGCGGACACGCCATTCATTTTGCGCGGCATTCGAGGCTCCCCGAGAAGCGCGAATCCCGGCGGGCACACACGGGGGGGTGCCGCCGGGACTCGTTGTCCCCGCAAACGCGGGGGCAAAGGTTCATCGAAGGTTCCGCTGCCCGGTTGCTCAGGGCCGACGCGGGGTGACCACACGGTAGAATCGGGCGGCTTCTCCGCTTCGCGGATCCTTTTCAATCGTTCATGTACCAGAACGAGTGGACGATTTTGCCGCTGCGCCATTCCCAGAGTTTTTTGAATGCGACGCGTTCAGCGTGGCCATCAAGCAACGTGACGTTCGATCCGTTGCCATGTACGGTTGGGCGGCCGTTGTTGAAGGCGTATTCGGTCGTGAGGACGCCGTCCATGCTATCGACCATGCCGTCCCGATTGGCGTCTCGATCAAATGGCCATGCCAGCGGGGAGTAGACATGGTTCCCGGTGGAATCGAGAAACATCAGGGCATCCGAGGGCTTGTTGAACTGCGACATCCGGATGGGTTTCATCTGGCCGCCATAGTAGAACGGGGCGACCAGGGGATTTCCGAAGGCTCCGTAGTAAACGCCGACCCAGCAGTTCCAGCCCTTTTGCTCGAGGGCAGCTTTGGCCGCGGTGAACGGGGGAGGGCCCATGGTCCCACCTGGACATCGGCGGACGGGGGTCGTGTAGGCCTCGTTGTTGGTGGGGTGAGAGGCCTCCGGTCTGAGAATGTACGGCGCCACTTTCTGGTACCAGAAGGTCGTCGATGGTGTCGGCGGAAAGGAGTCGGCAAACAAGGGGATCGCATCCTGGGAGTCATTGGAATACATCGTCGTCGCGAGGCCCCACTGTCTTTGGTTGGAAAGGCAGCCGGCGCCTTTCGCGCGCGTTTTGGCCTGGCCGAGGGCGGGCAACAGCATACCGGCAAGGATGGCGATGATTGCGATGACGACCAAGAGTTCGATGAGCGTGAATCCGTGCTGTTCGCGGCGAGTTGGGTTCGGGCGATTTCTTGAGTTCATCGGAGTGATTATTCGAGACTATTTATTGATGGCAGGTTCCGTCGATTATAACGTTCCGTCGATATAACGTTCCGTCGATATAACGTTCCGTCGATATAACGTTCTGCCGATATAACGTTCTGCCGATATAACGCTTTTGTAGTTTGGCATCGGGTCGGAGTCAATCGGAAATTGAGGATCCGGTTCCGGGGGATCTGCATTGGGATTCAGCTTCGAGCGATAAATGACAGTGTCGGTGGGGATTCGAGGGTGATCTTCTCCACGGAGAAGGGATTTCGGAGGACGCGTTGGCAGAGTTGTTCGCGTTCGGCACGGTTTTCGGCGGAGCCGGGTTGGCCGCTATGGACGTTAAAGCCGGTGTGTTTCCAGGTCTTCATGCGGGCGACCCGTTCCGGCGAGATGAGTTTGTGGGTCAGCCGTTCCTTGAAAACTCGGTTACGAAAGAGTTCGGACATAACGCGATCAGAGATCTCCGGTGCGAGCTGGAAGGTGCCGTCGGAATCGAGCAGACCGTCGGCGACGAGAGAATGAACGTGAGGATGAAAATCGAGGTATTCTTTTCTGCACTGATCGCACCGGATTCGGGCAAAGCCACGTTCCAGTGTGTCGCAGTCGAGGAATTTCCCGAAGACATCATTCACAACGGGGCGGAGGGGGCCGTGTTTGTGTTCAAAGACATTTTTAGTCATCCCTGACCCTTTTACAATAAACACGAGAAATTCAGAAAAACATTTTTGACCACCAACATAGCAGGATTTTCATTTTGACGCTCCGCGAATATTCCTCCCGCTGGCACCACCCTCCATTGCAACTGGCTACAAACCAGCGGCCAAACAAAGATCCCCGGCGGACGGAGCGGGATTGTGGGGATCGCGGCGGGCTCCTGAATAGACCCGAGGCGATTACGGGGCAGATTAGTGGGCCAACCCCGAATGCGCAGTGCGCTTACTTAAGGGGCTTCCACTGCTTATAACGATAGCGATCCCAAACCCAGCGAAAATCCGGATTCGAGGAAGTACCACCATTCCAGAAGAAGCTAGTTTTTCCTTCCGCAGAATCTTTGGCCGCCTTGATGGTCTTCGCATCGACCCATTTCTTACCTTCGTAGTGGCCGTCCTGGAAGGCAAACGTGCTGACATTGCCGTGGAAAATCGCGAACGGATCCACCCAACCCATGGGGTTCACATTGATAACCCAAGTGCCCGCGTTGAAATTGCGCGGGTCTGTTTCTTCGATGAAGACAAAGGTGTTCGAGGGCTCGCTCACCTCTCCAACCTTCGTGTAGGGGGTCTGTGCCGCTTCCCATGTTCCACCGTTCAATCCGTTGGCTTTTGAATAGCTGTCGTAAGCCCACCCCGTGCCAGGTTTCCGCCGTGCCCGAAGATCGCCGGGGCAGTGATAAGCGCCGAAGGCTCCGCAATACTCCCAGAGCGGCGCGTTAGAAAGGCCCTTCTGAACGCGTTGAAGCGCCTCCTGGAGGGGCATTCCCACTGCTATTTCTCCATCTGGACCCGCCCAATACCCCCCACCAGGGAGCCCCATTACTTTGCCCGCCTTATTTCGCCAATTATCCGTCGGAGCAAGCCCGTCGTTGGAATCCAACGAATACATCGTCCACCCCAGGATGATCTGCTTTTGGTTGCTGGCGCAGGCCGCCCCAGTGGCTTTCTGTTTGGCTTTCCCCAAGGCTGGCAGGAGCATTCCCGCCAAGATTGCGATGATCGCGATCACCACGAGGAGCTCAATCAGGGTAAACCCCCCACGCAATTGATGCCGAACCATTCGTATGCTCATAGCTAAGATTAAACTAAAATTCAAATTCAGATTGTGGTCCCACAGCAACCATAAGCGGGTTTGCAGAAGGCAGGGATTCTTGGATCATAGCACTGGCTCCTAGTGGGTCAAGGTGGAATTTTCGCGCACGCGCAGAAAGCAGGGCAGTTTCAAGAAAAGTGGATTGGCCGGATTGGTTGAAGGATGGACCCGCGGAAGAACAATAGGCAGGCGGGATATTGAGAACTCGGCTGATTTTTCACAATGGCCACGCTTGAAAGTAAGCGCATGGCTTCTTGAAGCC